>NZ_JADDYG010000230.1:15143-17225 GCF_015163535.1 Vibrio sp. OPT46
CCGAGGATATGACGGGGTCACAAGTATCGATTCCGCTCGAAGACATTTTGGACTACTGGTATCCAAACCAAATGTCACTGCCTGATAAAGTCATGCATTGGGGAAAACAGGTTTGGAAGTTTTTATCTGAAGATCCAAGAGAGTCTAACTCCGAAGGAGGCGTGTTCCCTGCGATATTTGGTACGGTTTTCTTAGTACTCATTATGTCGATCATTGTGATGCCACTTGGGGTGATCGCCGCTATCTATCTACATGAATACGCTAAGAATAACGCTCTAACCAGAGTGATTCGTATTGCAGTTATAAACCTAGCGGGTGTTCCATCGATTGTTTATGGCGTGTTTGGTTTAGGCTTCTTCGTTTATACGATAGGTGCCTCTATCGACAACGTATTCTATGCGGAGAAGCTACCGGCACCAACCTTTGGTACGCCGGGTTTGTTATGGTCTGCACTAACTCTTGCCGTGCTGACGCTTCCAGTTGTGATTGTGACTACTGAAGAAGGTTTAACTCGTATTCCGAGCTCAGTACGACATGGTTCTCTGGCGCTTGGTGCAACTCAGTTCGAAACACTATGGCGTGTGGTTTTACCTATGGCGACGCCAGCTATTATCACAGGTTTGATCCTTGCGATTGCACGTGCAGCTGGCGAAGTAGCGCCACTGATGCTGGTGGGGGTCGTGAAATTGGCATCCAGTTTACCGGTTGACGGACAATTCCCTTATGTGCATTTGGATAGAAAGTTCATGCATTTAGGTTTTCACATTTACGATGTTGGCTTTCAAACCTCCAACATCGAAGCGGCGCGACCATTAGTTTATGCTACCTCTTTCTTACTCGTGACAGTGATTGTCGGGCTAAACTTAACAGCAATCAGTATTCGCAATAATTTACGAGAAAAATACAGAACGTTAGGACAAGATTAAGTATGTTTAATTTTGATAGTACATTAGGTTATGAGCCACCATTGGATGTTCATAATTTAACGGATGAACAAACAGCCATCTCAATCGAGAACCTTAATCTGTTCTATGGTCAAACTCAGGCGCTGCATGATATTTCGATGCGAATTCCCAAAGGGCGAGTCACCGCTTTTATCGGTCCTTCAGGGTGTGGAAAGTCGACGTTATTACGTTGCATCAATCGCATGAACGACTTAGTGGAAGGGTGTCGAGTCACAGGTAAAGTGCGTCTCCACGGCAAGAATGTTTATCATCCTAATGTCGATGTTGCGACACTTCGACGCCGAGTGGGGATGGTGTTTCAAAGACCCAATCCATTTCCTAAGTCTATTTATGAAAACGTAGTTTATGGCTTACGCTTACAAGGTGTAAAAAACAGCCGCAGTTTAGATGACGCAGTGGAGCGATCCTTGCGCTCGGCGGCGTTGTGGGATGAGGTAAAAGACCGCTTGCATGAGAACGCATTTGGCTTATCTGGTGGTCAGCAACAGCGCTTGGTCATTGCACGTGCGGTGGCGATTGAGCCGGAAGTCCTGTTATTGGACGAGCCAACATCAGCGTTGGATCCAATCTCAACTTTAACTATTGAAGAGCTTATCAATGAGCTGAAGACTCAATATACTGTCGTTATCGTTACCCATAATATGCAACAAGCGGCGCGAGTGAGTGATCATACTGCATTCATTCATATGGGTAAGTTAATTGAATACTCTGACGCGGATTCGATCTTCACTTCGCCAATGAAGAAACAGACCGAAGATTACATTACGGGTCGCTACGGTTAAGTCGCGACTCTATACGGAATAAGGAACATCATGCACTTTGGACGTCATATTTCAGGACAATTTAACGTAGAGCTAGAATCGATTCGTACTCATGTATTAACCATGGGGGGCTTGGTAGAACAGCAGCTTTCGTATGCTATTCAAGCCTTGCATAAAGAAGACATCGAACTGGCGCGTAAGGTTGTGCGTGACGATCATAAAGTGAATGCGATGGAAGTCTCGATCGATGACGCTTGCACACGCATTATTGCTAAGCGTCAGCCAACGGCAAAAGACTTGCGCTTAATTATGGCTATCATCAAAACGATCACTGATTTAGAACGTATCGGTGACGT
>NZ_JADDYG010000230.1:17235-20996 GCF_015163535.1 Vibrio sp. OPT46
CTGTACACGCATTATTGCTAAGCGTCAGCCAACGGCAAAAGACTTGCGCTTAATTATGGCTATCATCAAAACGATCACTGATTTAGAACGTATCGGTGACGTGGCGACACGTATTGCTTACGTTGCCATTGAAAGCCCATCATCAAAAGAACGACAATTCCAAGTGTCGTTAGAGCCTCTCTGCCGTCAGGCAATTAATATGCTGCATCAGGTTTTAGACGCGTTTGCCCGTATGGATGTAGAAGCGGCAGCAGAGGTGCACAAACAAGATGACAAACTAGACGCCGAGTATGAAGCGGTGATTCGTCAGTTGATGACTTACATGATGGAAGATCCAAAAAATATCCCTAATATTCTGCAAGTGATGTGGTCTGCACGCGCGATTGAACGCGTGGGGGACCGCTGCCAGAACATCTGTGAATACATTATTTACTTTGTGAAAGGGAAAGATGTACGCCACCTAGGTGATCAAAGTATTGATGACGTACTGAAGTAACTGACTTCAACAAATAGACCAGCTTTTAGGCTGGCCTATTTATTAGAGAGAAGGAAAGCACGTTAATATTTATCAGGAACGAAGGTCTGATCATCAATGGGCGCTCTGACGTAACCTTCTTTATTGAGTTCAGGTAATTCGATGGGTGAGTACTCAAGTGCTTTGTAATCAATCTGGCTTAGTAAATGACTGATACAGTTCAAGCGCGCTTTCTTTTTGTCATCTGAAGGGACGACCCACCAAGGGCAGTTTTTCGTGTCTGTATAGGCAAACATCTTATCTTTTGCTTCCGAATACTCCGCCCAGCGATGACGTGACTCTAAATCCATTGGGCTGAATTTCCAACGTTTGATCGGCGTATTAATTCGACCTAGAAAACGTTTTTCCTGCTCTTCGTCTGAAACCGAAAACCAATACTTAATCAGAATAATCCCAGAGCGTTGCAACATTCTCTCGAATTCAGGGCAAGAGCGTAAAAACTCCTCGTATTCGTCTGGAGTACAGAACCCCATGACTTTTTCGACACCTGCTCGGTTATACCAACTTCGGTCAAATAAAACGATTTCACCAGCAGATGGTAAATGAGCGACGTAACGTTGGAAGTACCATTGCGTTTTTTCTTTTTCGGTCGGTGCAGGCAGAGCCACTACGCGACAAACACGCGGGTTTAGCTTTTCTGTAATTCGCTTTATCACTCCGCCTTTGCCCGCAGCATCACGGCCTTCAAACAGAACAACCACTTTTAACCCTTTGTGTTTGACCCACTCTTGAAGTTTTACGAGCTCAACTTGAAGGTTTTTGAGCTCCTTTTCGTATTCCTTTTTCTTCAATTTAGACATACACCTTTCCTCACTCCTTGATAAACAATATGTTAGCACTCAAAAGCTATGCGCGTGAGGTTACGGTGGTCTATTTGAGAGTTGCTACGACATCGGTTATGGCTTGTGTACTTGTGATGGGGATTAAAAAATCATCGACATCGGATGCGCCCATTTTGCTTTGTTCAGCAACAAAGGTCATTTGGCTAGGGCGTGTGGTTTTGCCTGACAGATGGATTTCAGGAACTTGAGTGTCTTCTACTAACGCACGTACGTTACTCGCATTAACGCCAGCCCCCGCCATGATTGCTATGCGTCCTTGGGCTTGCTTAACCAAAGCTCTAAGCACATCGATCCCTTGTGGTGCTGAAGGCGCAAGACCGGAGGTTAAAATACGTTCACAACCTAAGCTGATCACTTCTTCCAAAGTTTTTTCAGCGTCACGACACTGGTCAAAGGCACGATGGAAGGTCACGCCTAAGCCAAGCGCTTGAGCAAATTCACACAGCGCAGCCGCGTAAGGCATATGAATATCACCGTCTTGAGTGAGCACGCCGAACACGACACCGCTCAAGCCTGATTGGTGAGCCGCTTCAATATCCCAACGCATCATTTCGATCTCTTCTTCATTGTAGAAGAAGTCACCTTGGCGTGGGCGGATCATGGCATAAACTGGAACACTCGAAAGCTTAGCCGCTTGCTGCATAAAACCATAACTGGGTGTTAGTCCGCCTAAAGCCAAAGAGGAGCAAAGTTCAATCCGAGTGGCGCCGCCAGCAATGGCGTAGTGCAGAGATTCAATATTATCAATACAGACTTCTAGGTGAGTAACCACGTTCATTCATCCTGCTAACGTTACAAATAAGTGTTGTGGCTAAGATATTAACAGGGCCAGTAAGCAGAATCTGTATGGAGGAGATGATAAATAGAGGTAAAGTTTACGCTAAAGCGTTACCTCATTTTGGCGGTTTATCTGAAGGAAAAAGAAAGCCCAGAGCAGAGGCTCTGGGCTTTGATAGGACTTTACTTAGACTGATTGGCGTTTGCGGTTTTCCGCATTAGCTTATTGCTTTATATACATCCAACCATCACACCCGTTGAGCTAGGGTGAAGGTCTATTATTTTTTGCCTAGGTCAGCTGCGTGCTCAGATAGGAACGCTGCAACACCTTTTGGAGATGCGTCCATACCTGCTTTACCTTCTTCCCATTGTGCAGGACATACTTCGCCGTGCTTCTGGTGGAAGTTAAGAGCGTCAACCATGCGTAGCATTTCGTCGATGTTACGGCCTAGTGGTAGGTCGTTAACTACTTGGTGACGTACAACGCCTTCTTCGTCGATTAGGAAAGAACCACGGAAAGCAACGCCTGCTTCTGGGTGCTCAACGTCGTAAGCTTTACAGATTTCGTGCTTAACGTCAGCAACTAGTGGGTACTTAACTTGACCGATACCGCCATCTTCGATAGCAGTGTTACGCCATGCGTTGTGAGAGAACTGAGAATCGATAGAAACACCGATTACTTCAACACCTTTAGCTTGGAAGTCAGCTAGACGGTTGTCGAATGCGATTAGCTCAGATGGGCAAACGAAAGTGAAATCTAGTGGGTAGAAGAATACTACTGCTTTCTTACCTTTAGTGAACTCTGCAAAGTTGAAGTTTTCAACGATTTCACCGTTACCTAGAACAGCTGCTGCAGTAAAATCAGGGGCTTGACGACCTACTAGTACCATTTTTTTGCTCCTAAAAAGTATGGTTAGCTCCAAACCGAATTCAGTTGTGTCGGTTTGGTTCGTGTTTGTACGAGACAAACTATAGTACAGATTGTAGTATTGAAAAAAGCGAAATAAATAGATTGAGTTAATCGAAAAAAACGATAATAACAAAACTCTTAACTCGATCACTGGAACGGCGGTAGATACAAATACAATTATGAATAAATGGCCCAGTTTGAAGCAGTTACACTATTTAGTCACACTGCATGAAACAAGACATTTTAGTGACGCTGCAGAGCGTTGTTTTGTCAGTCAGTCGACTTTAAGTAAGGGTATTCAAAACTTAGAGGAATTGATAGGTTGTCCCTTATATGAAAAGAAAGATAAGAAAAGTCCACTGGTTTTTACCCAAACAGGAGAAATGGTAGTAAAGCAGGGGCGAGAGCTGTTAGCAAAAGGGCAAGATTTGGTCGAGCTTGGACGTATGTGCCAAGGCGACGATATGCAAGGCCAGCTAAAAGTAGGATGCATACCAACAATTGCTCCGTTTTTACTGTGTGATTTGGTACAAGAGGTGAACTACCGTTTCCCACAACTGAACCTTTTATTAAGAGAAGACACGACGACAAACTTACTCCAAGCGCTCAGACATGGTGAGCTGGATGTGCTTATTTTAGCGTTACCAGTCGAAATTGATGGGATGGAAAGCCGAGTAGTGGGTAAGGATCCGTTTCG
>NZ_JADDYG010000230.1:21006-21979 GCF_015163535.1 Vibrio sp. OPT46
TATACCAACAATTGCTCCGTTTTTACTGTGTGATTTGGTACAAGAGGTGAACTACCGTTTTCCACAACTGAATCTTTTATTAAGAGAAGACACGACGACAAACTTACTTCAAGCGCTCAGACATGGTGAGCTGGATGTGCTTATTTTAGCGTTACCAGTCGAAATTGATGGGATGGAAAGCCGAGTAGTGGGTAAGGATCCGTTTCGAATGGTTATAAGCGCTAATCAAGCCCAATCGGTCCCTGTGCCGATTCGTTACGCGGATTTACCTGACGAATCCGTCTTTCTACTAGAGAAAGAACATTGCTTAACGGAACATGCGGTATCAGCGTGTAAATTAACAGACAAAGAAAAAATCAATCCGTTTACGGCAACCAGCCTCCATACACTGGTGCAAATGGTTGCGAATGGTTTGGGAACAACGTTCATTCCTCAAATGGCTATCGACCATGGCTTGCTGCATAACCAGAATTTAGTCGTGATCGATCCTCCTGGTAAACAAGCTTATCGCGAAATCGGCTTAGTTTGGCGTCCGAGCTCGTCAAGAACGAAAACATTTAATCAACTTGCAGAAGTCGTTTCAGAGCTGCTTTAGCTATTAGTATTAGCCCTTACTTCTCCATTATTTATCTAAAAGCGCACTGGAAACAGTGCGCTTTCTAGTATTTTATTCTGTTGGTAAACTTTGACTTGTAAAATTTTACAGCTCTTCTTTGATGAAGCTTTCATAAAATAGTGAAATTTCACAATGTTAATTTTACACAAAGCCCTGCATACCTTGTTTGACCCCTGTTTAAATCCATCTCTTCAGCCCTTGTGAATACAAGGTGTTTGTTTACCTGTCAATATTCATACGCTTGTTTGAAATGATAAAGCGACTTTAAATTTAATGTAATTTTATTACGTAATAACTTACAAAATAAGGCGCTTGATAGATGGTTTTTACCTTGCGGAATAAAACTTTGAATTTTCT
>NZ_JADDYG010000230.1:21989-22293 GCF_015163535.1 Vibrio sp. OPT46
ACATCTCTTCAGCCCTTGTGAATACAAGGTGTTTGTTTACCAGTCTATATTCATACGCTTGTTTGAAATGATAAAACGACTTTAAATTTAATGTAATTTTATTACGTAATAACTTACAAAATAAGGCGCTTGATAGATGGTTTTTACCTTGCGGAATAAAACTTTGAATTTTCTGTTTTGTTTATATTGGGGTTTCACTAAACCCTTTGTTGATATAGCTTATTTAAAGGCCGATACGACTTATGTCTAGATTGAAAATACACGTAGCATTACGCAATCTATCGGCATGGCTAGACGAGTTGAA
>NZ_JADDYG010000230.1:22303-25888 GCF_015163535.1 Vibrio sp. OPT46
GTTTCACTAAACCCCTTGTTGATATAGCTTATTTAAAGGCCGATACGACTTATGTCTAGATTGAAAATACACGTAGCATTACGCAATCTATCGGCATGGCTAGACGAGTTGAACACAAAGTTAAAGGATGTAATTTGTTGTTCATAACTTACAAATGTAGCTTTACGCTGACTGCCCAAGATTGATAAAGCACGTTAAGGATGAATGATTATGCTTGCTCAGACAGAACAAAAAACACAACAACTAAAGCAAACCCAAGGCATGCTTGAGGTGAATGGAGTCGTTGCTCCAGAACATCAAGCAATTTTCCCTGTTGAAGCCCAAACCTTTTTATCTCTACTGTGTGAAAAATTTGCCGGACGTGTTGAACAGTTGCTGGAAGCAAGAGAAGAGAAGCAAGCACGTATTGATGCTGGTGAGCTACCAGATTTTCTACCAGAGACACAAGACATCCGTGAAGGAAGTTGGAAGATCCTAGGAATCCCACAAGATCTGCAAGATCGCCGTGTGGAGATTACCGGACCAACTGACCGCAAGATGGTGATTAACGCACTGAATGCGAATGTAAAAGTGTTCATGGCAGACTTCGAAGATTCAATGTCTCCTGCATGGAGTAAAGTGCTAGATGGTCAAATTAACTTGCGCGATGCTGTTAATGGCACCATCAGTTACACCAATCCTGGCAATGGCAAACATTATCAGCTGGAAGATGACCCAGCGGTGTTGATCTGCCGTGTTCGCGGCCTTCATTTAAAAGAAAAACACGTTACGTGGCACGGTCAGATCATTCCAGGTGCGCTATTCGATTTCGCTCTGTATTTCTATAACAACTACAAAGCGTTACTTCAAAAAGGCAGCGGCCCTTATTTCTACCTTCCAAAACTGCAATCGCATCACGAAGCGAAGTGGTGGAGCGAAGTGTTCCATTTCACGGAAGACTATTTCGGTTTGGATACAGGCACGATCAAAGCGACTGTGCTGATTGAAACCTTACCAGCGGTATTTGAAATGGACGAGATTCTGTTCTCGCTTAAAGAACACATCGTTGGTTTGAACTGTGGTCGCTGGGATTACATCTTTAGCTACATCAAAACATTGAAAAAACACTCAGACCGAGTACTGCCAGATCGCCAAGTGGTAACGATGGACAAGCCATTCTTAAACGCTTACTCGCGATTATTGGTACGTACTTGCCATAAACGAGGTGCTTTCGCGATGGGAGGAATGGCCGCATTTATCCCAGCTAAAGACCCGAAAGAGAATCAAAAAGTATTAGACAAGATCCAGACTGACAAATCGTTAGAAGCTAACAACGGCCACGACGGTACTTGGGTGGCTCATCCAGGTTTGGCTGACACTGCTATGGAAGTCTTTAGTGCTGTGCTGGGTGAACGCACCAACCAGTTGGATGTGAGCCGTGCAGAGGATGCGCCTATTACAGCAGCTGAACTGCTTGAGCCTTGTGAAGGCGAGCGCACTGAAGGCGGAATGCGCCACAATATTCGCGTTGCGCTGCAATACATCGAAGCTTGGATTTCTGGCAATGGTTGTGTGCCGATTTACGGACTGATGGAAGACGCAGCAACGGCAGAAATCTCACGCGCCTCTATCTGGCAATGGATTCAACACGGCAAGTCGCTAGACAACGGATTAAAGGTCACTAAAGAGCTGTTCGAGCTCTATCTCAAAGAGGAGATTGAAGTCGTGAAGCAAGAAATTGGCGAGCAGCGCTACCATGCGGGTCGATTTGAAGAAGCAGCAGACTTAATGGCAAGGCTCACGACGAGCGATGAACTGACCAACTTTTTGACAGTTCCTGGTTATGACTACCTGGATTAATAAAGAATAACTGTAACACCAATAACGTGAAGGATTTTCAAGGCAGATAGGGAAGTACTGCCTGAGAACGGAAACTCAACGCACACGCATAAAGTGCAAATTATAAAGAGGGATAGACCAATGACTAACTTAACTCGCCGCCAACAAATTGAAGCTCTGGAAAAAGACTGGGCAACTAACCCACGCTGGAAAAATGTGAAGCGTACTTACACTGCCGAGGAAGTGGTGGAACTGCGTGGCTCTATGGTGCCTGCAAACACAATTGCACAACGTGGTGCAGACAAACTTTGGTCACTGGTCAACGGTAGTGCGAAAAAAGGTTACGTAAACTGTCTTGGTGCGCTAACGGGTGGTCAAGCCGTTCAACAAGCTAAGGCAGGTATTGAAGCGATCTATCTGTCAGGCTGGCAGGTAGCGGCGGATAACAACACCGCTTCGACGATGTATCCAGACCAATCTCTTTACCCAGTAGATTCTGTACCGTCAGTAGTAAAGCGTATCAACAACTCATTCCGTCGTGCAGACCAAATTCAGTGGGCTGCTGGTAAGACGCCTGAAGATGAAGGTGGTATTGATTACTTCCTACCTATCGTAGCGGATGCTGAAGCGGGCTTTGGTGGTGTGCTTAACGCTTACGAACTAATGAAATCGATGATCGAAGCCGGTGCCGCGGGCGTTCACTTTGAAGACCAGTTAGCATCGGTGAAAAAGTGTGGTCATATGGGGGGTAAGGTATTAGTTCCTACGCAAGAAGCGGTACAAAAGCTCGTTGCAGCTCGTTTGGCTGCTGACGTAGCGGGAACAACAACATTAGTTATTGCTCGTACTGATGCGAATGCGGCGGATCTCATTACTTCAGATTGCGACCCATATGATAAAGACTTTATTGAAGGTGAGCGTACTCAAGAAGGTTTCTACCGCGTTCGCGCGGGTATCGACCAAGCTATCTCTCGCGGTCTGGCTTACGCACCATATGCAGACTTGATTTGGTGTGAAACGGCTACGCCATGTTTGGAAGAAGCACGTAAGTTTGCAGAAGCAATTCACGCTGAATACCCAGATCAATTGTTGGCGTACAACTGCTCGCCTTCATTCAACTGGGAGAAAAACCTAGATGCAGAAACCATTGCTAAGTTCCAACAAGAGCTTGCAGACATGGGCTACAAGTACCAATTCATCACGCTAGCAGGCATTCACAACATGTGGTTCAACATGTTTGAACTGGCACACGCTTACGCTCAAGGTGAAGGTATGCGTCATTATGTTGAGAAAGTTCAGCGTCCTGAATTCCAAGCAGCTGAAAAAGGCTATACGTTTGTTGCGCACCAACAAGAAGTAGGTACAGGTTACTTCGATAGAATGACCAATACTATCCAAGGTGGTAACTCTTCAGTGACAGCATTGACAGGTTCGACCGAAGAAGACCAATTCTAATTGGCAGAGAAACACTTCCTTAATCAGCGTCAGTAATGGCATTTTGAGCGGCAACCCTGCCGCTCTTTTTTCGTTTAACCGGTGTAAAAACGAAACTTACAACAAAGAGAATACGCTTGCGTACTACTCTTCCTGCTCGATTTCTTCAGGTTCCACTTCTTCTTGTAGTTCCAATAAGTTAATCGCAATCGTCACGAAGTCACTATCAGTAATAATGCCGACCAATCGACCTTTGGTGACAACAGGTAGACAGCCAACTTTATGCTTTTGCATATAGATAGCGCTCTCTTTGAGCCCCGCGATAGGCTCTGC
>NZ_JADDYG010000231.1:0-929 GCF_015163535.1 Vibrio sp. OPT46
TGTCTCACCGTAGGATTTATTGATTCCGCTTACCTGAATAGTCATGCTGACATACCGCATTAATTGTCACTTGGTATTTATATTACTCAAATGGACTTTTTATGCAATAAAAATGTATAAAAATTTAATTTGTTAATTTTTTGTATGATCAGCTACCACCAAGACAGAGTATCTGACTGGTTTGAAGAGTTAGTTTTAACTGAATTTGTTGAAGAAAAATCCAACAACATGGTGACGACCGAAACAAGGTTAAAATGGTGGTTATTTTTGTGCTGACGTGTAGAGGAAGTTTTGAGTCTATGAGGATGATCTATTCCAAGTACACCCGCTCATTTTTGCACAGCATCCCCTGTTAGTTTTCCTGTAAAGTCCTCTATGGCAGGGTCCTGATTACGACTTCGCGAATGGACTATAATTTCTCTTTGTATCTGACTCTTAATTTGAGTCATCTAAGTATTAATGGGATAACTCCATGTTGAAGTCGCATTGTTTTTCTCTCGTTACACTCATTTCTTTGAGCTTGCTTTCTGTACCCAACGTTTGGAGTAGAACAGCAATCGTATTACCTGGGTTGCATGAACAGGGTATTGATCTTCAAGATAAGCCTATCTCTGCTGCCGCTGCACTTGAATGGGAGTTGGATAATGCCGATATCGTGTTTGGAGCTTACGAAAATAAGAGTGATAACGAGCGTGTAAAAGCGCTTGGTTACATGTACAACCAAAAGCTGGAACTTAACTCAGGTTGGCTGGAAAACGATATACGTAACCAAGCAGAACTGAATGGAGTTGACTACGAAGATTTCTTTCTCCACTTTTCTGAAGACACTATCCTAGCTGAAGTCGACTCAAGCCATGGCGAGAATACTCTACTCAATCGAAAACCGATGATCGTTGGCTATACCGCCAGCGCTGACCACGCCGGTTTTT
>NZ_JADDYG010000232.1:0-3109 GCF_015163535.1 Vibrio sp. OPT46
CTTCGAACGAGTATGCCAAGTGCGAAAGGCAAAACTACCAGATCCAACCAAGATAGGTAACGCAGGTAGTTTCTTTAAAAACCCAGTGATCACGCAAGATCACTATTATCGACTCACAAAAAAATACCCTAACGTAGTGGCCTACCCAGCTTCTGGAGGAATGAAAATTGCTGCTGGTTGGCTTATCGATCAGTGTGGATTAAAAGGGAAGTCTGTACACGGTGCGCAGGTCAACCCTATGCAAGCTTTGGTTTTGACCAACATGGATAATTGTAGTGCAGATGACATTGTCGCGCTTGCTTCTTTAGTGAAGCAGACAGTATGGGACAAATACCAAATCATACTTGAGCATGAAGTACGCTTTCTCAATCGTACTGGGGAGACCAATTTGGCTCAGATCGAGGCATCTAGATGAGAAAAGATCACTCTACGAAACTTCATATTCTAAAGTTATTAAGTGATGGCGAGTTTCATTCAGGAGAAGCGTTGGGCGACGATCTTAATGTTTCTAGAGCGGCAATCGCTAAGCACATTAAAGGTCTTAGTGAATGGGGTATTGATATTTATCGAGTGCAAGGGCGCGGTTACCAATTAGCCTCACCATTGCAGTTGTTAGACGAGACTCTCCTTACCACTAGCTCGGAGTCACTTGTTGAACTCGTCCCTGTGATTGACTCAACGAATCAATATTTGCTCGACAGAGTCGCGGATTCGGAAAAGGGCCGTGTTTGTATTGCTGAATATCAAGCACAAGGGCGTGGTCGCCGCGGTAGACAATGGGTCTCACCGTTTGGCTCTAACTTATATCTCTCTATGTATTGGCGACTGGATGCAGGAATGGCTGCGGCAATGGGCTTGAGCTTGGTGATTGGGATTGCCGCAGTGGAAGCTTTGGAAGAAGTAGGCATGCAAGGTGTTAAACTCAAGTGGCCGAATGACTTGTATTATCAAGATAAAAAACTGGCCGGAATCTTGGTTGAAATGTCGGGTCAGGCCGGTGGGGCTGCTCATCTAGTGATTGGGATGGGCCTGAATATTGGAATGCCTGACGACCAGCCTGAGATTGACCAGCCATGGACCACGTTGAACCAAGTAAATCAGAGTCTCAAGATCGATAGAAATGTTCTAGCAATGACACTTATCAAGCATTGGAATTCCGCACTTGTCGAATATGAAATGAAAGGACTTACTGGCTTTATCGAACGTTGGAATCGGTTAGACAATTTCCTTAATCGTCAGGTCAAACTGCTTATTGGTCCTAGAGAGGTATATGGCGTCGTTCGAGGCATCGATCATCAAGGTGGAATATTAATCGAAACCTCCCAAGGACTAGAGACTTATATTGGTGGTGAAATCTCGTTGCGTAAAAGTGACTAATCTTCGATTACTTTCGCAACGAGACTTTATCAACTAAGTGGTTAACGCCTTTGTGTAGAATCAAGTGGGCTCTCTCACGAGTTGGAAGAATATTCAATTCTAAATTGAGCCCATTAATATCATGCCAAATTTGCTTCGCTTTTTTCTTTGCGTCATCGACAGAGAGTTGTGTGTAGTGGCTAAAATAAGAGCCTGGTTTCGTAAAGGCCCCTTGGCGAAACTTTAAAAAGCGTTCTACATACCAATGTTCAATGGTCTCTGTTTCTGCATCGACATAAATTGAAAAATCTAAAAAGTCAGAGACGAAGACACGATGCGGGTCATGTGGATAGTCCATTCCACTTTGCAGAACGTTTAAACCTTCAATAATAAGAACATCCGGTCTATCCACTTTTCTTAGTTCATCAGTAATGTCATACGTGATGTGAGAGTAGATGGGTACTTCAAGATCGGGCTTTCCTGCCTTTACGTCAGACATGAACTCGACTAAGCGCTTGATATCATAGGATTCTGGGAAGCCTTTACGATGCATGATACCGCGTTCTTCTAGTACTTTTTTCGGATATAGGAAGCCATCTGTTGTAACCAAGGACACTTTGGGATGATTCTCCCAACGAGAAAGCAATGCCGTTAGAATACGAGCAGTCGTACTTTTGCCTACAGCAACACTGCCAGCGATACCAATTACGAAAGGGGGAGCATGTTCCTCTGTATTTAAGAATTGTTGTAATACGGAATTGCGGCTTTGACGAGCCTGGACATACAGATTCAAAAGACGAGACAAAGGAAGGTAGATCTCTACCGCTTCCTCCATGGTTAGGTTTTCATTAATGCCCTGAAGCGCAGTCAAGTCGTCTTCAGAAAGTGTCATCGGTACAGAGTTTCTTAACTCGGCCCAATTTGCACGGTCAAATGACAAAAATGGACTCATGGGTCTCTTTTATCCTTGGTTTAATAGAAGCAAGAACATACATCAAGCGAACTTCAAAGCAAACGACAAAGGTCGAAGTTTACTTTAAAAAAGCTAAGTTTGTACGAATTTGCAGCAAACGAATCTAAAAAATCGAAATTTATGATTTTTTTTCAAATTACTATTGCAACCTAGAAAATCATTCAATAGAATGCGCACCAATTATGCCGACTTAGCTCAGTAGGTAGAGCAACTGACTTGTAATCAGTAGGTCACCAGTTCGATTCCGGTAGTCGGCACCATTCTTTCCTTTAGTAGTCTGAATGGCTTGAAAATTTGGAGGGGTTCCCGAGTGGCCAAAGGGAGCAGACTGTAAATCTGCCGGCACTGCCTTCGATGGTTCGAATCCGTCCCCCTCCACCATATTCTTTAGGAAATAGCTCTCAGAGTTACGTGTTGCGGGCATCGTATAATGGCTATTACCTCAGCCTTCCAAGCTGATGATGCGGGTTCGATTCCCGCTGCCCGCTCCACTCTAATTTGAGTGCTGATATAGCTCAGGTGGTAGAGCGCATCCTTGGTAAGGATGAGGTCGGCAGTTCGAGTCTGCCTATCAGCACCAGCTCTCAAGTTTATTTCCTTTTGATATTAGATTTACCAATTATCTTTTTTGGTTGCGTGGTCAATTTGGGCCACCTAAATCCGTACCTAGAGGGACCACTCATGTCTAAAGAAAAATTTGAACGTACGAAACCGCACGTTAACGTTGGTACTATCGGCCACGTTGACCACGGTAAAACAACTCTAACTGCAGCTATCTGT
>NZ_JADDYG010000233.1:0-406 GCF_015163535.1 Vibrio sp. OPT46
CTAGTCGCCACCGAGGCCCACCCGCCGGACTTACCCCTGCATCACTAGGGCTCGTCCCTCACCAAGTTCTGCCGCTCAAGGCTGCTGTCCACCAGCGCTAGGACATTGCCAACCAACCCCCGTTGTCACCGTCCTAGCAGAATGCTGGTGGCCATATGATTCGCCTTCGGCGAGCTAAAAAGCATTTGTATCGCTTTTCTTAACGACTTCGCCTAAAAAGCTTTCCCTCTGTCGAGCCCCATTGTGGCCCCTTTGTCCGGGCTAAAGTCAACAAATATAGTTAATTATATTTAACAATTATATGTGTATTAATATGGTATTTATGTGTGAGGTTAGATATAATTATTAACAGTTAATCAATGATATACATTGCTTGGGGGCAGTATGGAAAATTTAGCATTAAAGT
>NZ_JADDYG010000234.1:0-775 GCF_015163535.1 Vibrio sp. OPT46
TTTCTTCCCCAACGATAGTTTTAAATTCGTCAATCAGCTGCTTTTGTTTCATATCCGTATCTCTAGTTATTGTACTTCGCTCACATCACCGTTTAGTGACGGTAATGGGCGTTTGAGCCACTATAAGCAGTCCTTTTCTCGGCGTCTATGTCAGGCAGGCGAGCAACACCTAACCAATAGACAACAAACAAAATAATTCTTTTATTTTTCTGTCACTTATCTTTCACATTCGGAAAATTTAACGCAAGAAACAGACCGTTTCTTAAAAGAAACAATAGCAAAACCACTTGTTAACAGTTGTGCGCAGCATCTTGTTATCAATATTAGTGATAAAACAAGGAGAAAGCTTAAGCTTCTAAATTTATAAGAATTATTAGAAATGAAGATGGAAACAATAACTCAACACCAACATAACGATTAGTGTTGAGTTATTGTCTTAAAATCGATGATTTTGACTTTGAAAGCTGGTGTATAGATGATCAATGAAGATCTTAATTTTTTCTGGTTGTTGACGAGTGTAAGGATACACCGCATAAATACCCAAACATTTGGCGGTTTCGTCTTTAAATAACTGAATCAGACTGCCTTGCTTTAAGTCTTCATAAACCAAGACACGCGGTACATAGATGATTCCCTGCCCTAACAGCGCCACATTTCTCAATACCGAAGAGTTGTTGGTACAGAGGTTACCGTCGACGGTGATTTGATATACCTCGTCTCCATCTTTAAACGCCCACTCATGCGCTCCGGTTTCTTGGTAGGAATAGACTAAACA
>NZ_JADDYG010000235.1:0-218 GCF_015163535.1 Vibrio sp. OPT46
ACCTCACGATGTCCAACCGTGATTAGCCCACCTTCGTGCTCCTCCGTTACGCTTTGGGAGGAGACCGCCCCAGTCAAACTACCCACCAGGCACTGTCCTCATCCCCGATTAGGGGACCAAGTTAGAACATCAACACTACAAGGGTGGTATTTCAAGGACGGCTCCACGCAATCTAGCGACTGCGCTTCAAAGCCTCCCACCTATCCTACACATGTAGG
>NZ_JADDYG010000236.1:0-6759 GCF_015163535.1 Vibrio sp. OPT46
GCAGAAGGCGAGCGTAAACCGATCAACCACGGCTTTAAAGCGGTTCAGATTGGTATCTCAGCTTGGACGGCAGAAGCGTTGAAAAACACCATGCCAGCGAGCGTTTTTTCTCGCTCAACCGAATGTCACAACCAAGACAAAGTGAGCATGGGCACCATTGCGGCTCGTGATTGCTTACGCGTACTTGAGTTAACAGAGCAAGTTGCTGCGGCTTCACTCCTAGCAAGCGTTCAAGCGGTTGAGATACGTCGTCGTCATAACGAATTGGACGAACACCACATGAGTCAGAGTTTGCGAGTAATTCGTGACGCCGTGCTGAGCGAGTTTGAGTTTGTGATTGAAGATCGCCCATTGGAACAAGATTTGCGTCATTTCATTGAACGCATTCAGCAACGTCATTGGCCACTCTACGCGGAGGTATAATGCAAGAGCAGGTTCTCTACCCATTAGAAGCGGAGGTGACTATGGTCACCTCATTCCAAGATGCTGACCCGATGGGCGTGATATATCACGGCAACTTCTTTCGGTATTTTGAAGAAGCGCGTCGTGTGCTGATGGAGAAGATCCAATACAGCTATCGCGATATGCAAGACTCTGGGTATATGTGGCCGATCATCGACACGCGCGTTAAATACGTCAAGGCGATTCCGTTTAATCACACCATTCGCATTACCGCGCAACTCACGGAGTGGGAAAACCGCTTGCGTGTGGATTACGTGATTTACGACGCCGAAACGAATCAACGTATGTGCAAAGCGCATACAACGCAAGTCGCCGTATCCATTGAAAAGCAAGAGATGTGCTTTGTTTCTCCAGCAGTCTTTTTAGATAAAGTAGAGCAATGGCACAACCATGGGAGCCTGAACTAATGCAAAAGTGGTTACTCTCTTTTTTGTTGATATTTTCTGTTCCAGCACTGGCCACACCGACAGCAAACGTAACGGATTTGGCATCGCTTCAACAGCAGTTGTCTCAGCATGAAATCGTACGCGGAGATTTTACGCAGCAGCGTCATCTGGAAATGTTTAGTCAACCTTTAACCTCTAAAGGTCAGTTCACACTGAGCAAAACACATGGCTTGTTGTGGCAACAAACTGAACCTTTCGCAGTCAATTTGGTATTGACGGAAAACAAACTTCGTCAGACTTTTGCCGACCAAGCTCCGAAAACGATTTCTGCTGAAGAAAACCCAATGGCGTTCTACTTTAGCCATGTGTTTTTATCCGTGTTCCACGGGGATACTTCTGCACTGCAAGAACAATTCACACTCGATTTTTCAGTTGAGAACAATCAATGGCAGCTCGTTTTAGTGCCAAAACAGTCGCCATTAAATGCGGTGTTTCAATCCATCACTCTTTCCGGTAAAACGCACATTGATCGCCTAACCCTACAAGAGCTGCGTGGCGATAAGACCGAAATCACGTTTACGAACCAGACCTCTCTACCTCAGGAACTCACGGATGCCGAAGACGCTCAATTCCGTTTCTAAACTCAGTCTTGGCACTCATACCTTTGCTCTGGTTTGGCTCAATCTCGTTGTTTTAGCGGGCGCGTTGCTACTCAAACAATGGGTTTGGAGCGCAGAATCTCCGATTGAGACCAACATTTTAAAACTGTTGCCGAAGAACCAACAAAACCCAGTGGCAGAGCAAGCCTTTGAGTCGGTCTCGGCAAGTATGAGCGACAAAGTCATTTTCGTGATCACAGCGCCGGACAAAAATGCCCTTTTTGCAGCGGCCACTGAATTTGATAAGGGGTTACGACAAAGTAATCATTTTCGCGATGTGGTGGGAAAAATCTCACCTCAAGAGCAGCAAGCTTGGGCGAGTTACTACTTTAAGCACCGTTTCCAATTGCTGACGCCTGAACAACGAGAGCGTTTAAGCAAAAATCCAGAACAGCAAGTGCAGCATGTGATTCAGTCTCTGTACAACCCGTTTTCTGGAGTGACTGGGCAAGAGTTACAAAATGATCCTTTCTTGCTATTTCGTGATTATTTAAGCCAAGTTACCCAGCAATCGTCCTCTTTCCGATTGGATAACGGCTATCTGTCCGTCGAAAAAGACGGTGCTCAATACTTGCTTATTACTGCTGAGCTAAAAGACTCGCCTTATAGCCTAACTGGGCAGCTTGCCGTCCCTGACATTCAAGCGCTAGAGCAAAGCGTCGCGCAGAAATATGGCGCTAAAGTGGCACATACTGGCGTTCTATTTTACGCCGACTTTGGTACGCAAAGTGCCAAATCGGAGATCAGTACCATCGGTGTGTTCTCTCTGCTCGGTATCATTGCATTGCTCGTGTTGGTCTTTCGTAGTGTGATGCCACTGTCTCTGGCACTGCTTTCCATCACCATTGGTTTGCTCGTTGCTTTGTCCGTTACGACGTGGATTTTTGGAAAAGTCCATCTGTTCAGTTTAGTGTTTGGCGCAAGTTTAATCGGCGTGTCTATCGACTACGCATTCCACTACCTAACCGAACGTCTTGCGGCGGGAAATGAATGGGATAGCGAGCAAGGATTAAAGCATATTTTCATAGCTATCACACTTGGCTTAATCACCAGTTTGATCGGCTATTTGGGCATGTTAGTGGCACCGTTTCCAGGTTTGCAGCAGCTTGCGCTGTTTTCATCCATTGGTCTGATTGCTGCTTACATCACCGTGGTGGCTTGGTATCCGATACTGGCTCGTAACCCATCGCGATCCATTTCGAACTTACCAGGACAATCACTGTTGGCGAAATGGTTAACGCTTTGGAATCAACCTCGAATTAAAGTCGGATTACCGATGTTATGTGTGGTTGCGAGTGGCTTTTTCTTGCTGCAATTGAACTACGATGACGACATTCGTCTGCTGCAAACGATGCCGAAAGATCTCAAGCAGCAAGAAACCTTGATTACGACGCTCAGTGGCATGCAATCTTCGCAGCAAATGTTGGTCGTTACCGCCGACGATGACGAAAGCCTAATGAAAAAGCTGGAGTCTTTGACACCAACTTTAGAAGCGTGGAAAGCGGAAAGCACCATCGAAAGCTACCAGAGCCTGAGCCGCTACTTGAGCTCAGTGGAACGTCAGCAACAAGACTATCAATTGATTCGCGATCTTTACGCGACACAATCCAGCCCACTTACTTCCGGGTTGGGCTTAAGTAAAAAGCCCAAAATGGACGCCGACTTTATCCCTGTTACGGTTGAACAGTACTTGCAAAACCCGGTATCAGCGCCTGTACGTTTTCTTCATTTGGGTAAAATTAAAGAAAAATCGGCAACGGTTGTGGTGTTAAACCAATTGCAAGACTCCGCTGTTGTTAAGGCATTTGCCAAATCACAGTCTGATGTTGTTTACCTAAACAAAGCTGAAGAAATATCCGCCCTATTTGGTGAATACCGAATCAAAATCATGGAGCTATTGGCAGCCGCCAGTGCTGTGATCTTTCTGGTATTAATCAAGCGGTACGGTCTGCAACACAGTTGGCGAGTTTTACTGCCATCATTGATTGCTTGCGCCTGCGGTCTTGCAACTGCTGTCGCGATGGGAACAACATTAAACCTGTTCAACTTGCTTGGCTTGGTGCTCATTCTTGGTATCGGGATCGATTACACTCTGTTCTTTGCCGAGAAAGCCCGCAGTGTGAGCACACTATTGGCGATCACCCTTTCGGCAATGACCACTGTGTTGTCATTTGGGTTGCTGTCACTCAGCCAAACTCACGCGATTCACAGTTTCGGCATTACGGTGTTAAGTGGTATTTTTGTCGCTTGGCTGCTCTCTCCGATTGCAATTAAAACAGAGGAAACGACGTCATGATTTTCAATCACGCCTTTCGCTGCGCGACGTTATTCGCACTGAGCCTGTTTTTAAGTGCATGCAGCTTGGTCCCTCACCAATCGACGCCTCAGGTCGACATTGCCGAGCACACCCAAGTTAGCTTGCCCACTCCCGCAAGCTTGGGCTATCAGTTGTCTGCCAGTCAGTTAATTACGGCTTCTTGGGCAATAGATGGTAAAACCAAATCTGAGCAACTTCCGGTACAACTGCAAGTGATCAACAACGAAGTGGTGCTGGCAGGCTTCTCATCCTGGGGGACGAGAGTACTCTCACTGTCTTACGATGGAGAACAAATTCAAACCGAAGTGCTCAACGGTTTACAAGGTTCGCTACCGCAGCCAGAACAGGTATTATTTAACCTGATGATCACGCTCTGGCCGAGTTCCGCTTGGGAAGGGTCGTTAAATGAGGTAAGGTGGCGAATTATTGATAAAAATAATTCTCGCGCCATCTTTGATAGCGACGGTGAAAAGATCATTAAGATTCAATACAGCTCTTCTAACAAGTTAGAGGGTAAGATTGATTTTCATCACCTCAAACATCAGTTTTCAATTTCTATTCAAACACTGCAACATCAGATTAATTAAGAACAATTTAGAATAACAATATGCCTATTCGCTCTTCTCAACCTTTGTATATTCAGGCCTGTGGCTTTCACTCTGCCATGGGACAAGATGATGCGCTCATCCACCAGTGTTTATCAGGAGCGAAGCCATCCAACATGGTGGTTGACCAAGATATTTTAAATTCAGGCCGCCAAACAGTAATCGGTCGAATTGCACAGACGTTACCGCAATTACCGACCGCACTCAGCCAGTTTGATACGAGAAACAACCGCCTCGCACTTTCGGCTTTGCTGCAAATCGAAGGCGACGTGCGTGACGCCATTGCTAAATATGGTCGTGACCGTATCGCAGTCGTGATCGGCACCAGCACATCTGGCATTTCAGATGGCGAAATCGCATTTGGCGAAAAGCTGGCAAACGGTAATTTTCCTGCCGACTACCATTACACCAAACAAGAGCTTGGCAACTGCAGCGATTTTATTGCCGCCTACTTTGATTTGAGCGGCCCACATTACTCAGTTTCAACCGCCTGTTCTTCTAGTGGCCGTGTCTTTTTAACCGCGCAACGCATGATTCGCTCTGGCATTGTTGATGCGGTTATTGTGGGTGGTGTGGATACCATTTGTCGCCTCACACTAAACGGCTTTAACGGTTTAGAAGCTCTATCCGATACCCTTTGTAAGCCGTTTGACCAACATCGCAACGGCATCAATATCGGTGAAGCCGCAGCATTAATGTTGCTAAGCAAAACACCTGCGCCCGTTGCTCTTCTCGGAGCTGGCGACAGCTCAGACGCACACCATATTTCCGCACCACATCCAGAAGGGTTAGGCGCAGAAGAAGCGATGAAAAAAGCGTTGGCCAATGCAGGACTTACAGCGCAAGACATTGGTTACATCAACGCGCATGGCACAGCAACGCCGTTAAACGATGCGATGGAAAGCAAAGCCATTCATCGCTGCTTTGGAGACTCCGTTCCCGTAAGCTCGACAAAGCCACTTACCGGACACACATTAGGTGCAGCAAGTGCAACGGAAGCGGCTATCGCTTGGCATATTCTCAAGTACAACCTTGATTTGCCAATACAACACTGCGAAACCAAAGCAGACGATATCCATATATCGTTAGTTGAGACGCCAACCAAACTGGGTAACAAAGCGATTCTCAGCAACTCTTTTGCTTTTGGTGGCAATAATATTAGTCTTATTTTTGGTTACGCTCATGACTAAACTTCCTCCCATCGAACAACTTTTGCCACACGACAAACCAATGATCTTGGTTGATCGTGCTTTGGATGTTCAACAAGATACGATTCACTGCCAGGTTGATATCGCAGAACACAACCCGTTCTTCGACTCGACCTCTCAAACCGTGCCAGCTTACGTTGGCATTGAGTTTATGGCGCAATCTGTCGCGGCGTGGTCTGGTTACCACGCATTAATGAAGGAACAAGCGCCACCGATTGGCTTTTTGCTTGGTAGCCGTCGATACACGTCTGAATGCGATACGTTTTCTCGCGGACAGGTGCTCGATGTGTATGCTGAAAAAGTTATGGAAGATAACGGTATGGCGGTTTTTTCAGCCCGTATTGAGCTACAAGGAACTGTTGTAGCGACTTGCCAATTGAACGTTTACGTTCCATCAGAAGAAAAATTACAAGAAATGAAAATCAGGAGTCAACAATGACCCGACAAGTCCTCGTTACAGGTGCCAGCAAAGGCATCGGTAAAGCCATTGCCGTTCAATTAGCCAAAGATGGTTTCCAAGTCATTGTCCATTACATGGGCGATCAACAAGGCGCGCAAGATACCCTAGACACCATCGAACAGCATGGGGGTAACGGTCGTCTTATCCAATTCGACATCAGTGACCGCGCAGATTGCCGAGAGAAACTAGAAGCCGATATCGCCGAACACGGCGCTTACTATGGCGTCGTGAACAACGCTGGCATCACAAAAGATACCGCTTTCCCTGCGATGACCGAAGAAGAATGGGATGGCGTGATTCATACCAACCTAGATAGCTTCTACAACGTTCTTCACCCTTGTGTTATGCCAATGGTGCAAAGGCGTAAAGGTGGTCGAATTGTTACCCTTGCATCAGTCTCTGGCCTGATGGGTAACCGTGGTCAAACCAACTACAGCGCAGCAAAAGCGGGTGTAATTGGTGCGACAAAATCACTCGCACTTGAACTGGCAAAACGCAAAATCACCGTTAACTGCGTTGCACCGGGACTTATCGACACAGGCATGGTAGACGAACACGTAAAAGAACACGCGATGCCGCAAATTCCTTTGCGCCGCATGGGAGAACCAGAAGAAGTCGCTGGTTTAGTCAGTTACCTTATGTCTGACATCGCAGGCTATGTA
>NZ_JADDYG010000236.1:6769-11016 GCF_015163535.1 Vibrio sp. OPT46
GACACAGGCATGGTAGACGAACACGTGAAAGAACATGCGATGCCGCAAATTCCTTTGCGCCGCATGGGAGAGCCAGAAGAAGTTGCTGGTTTAGTCAGTTACCTTATGTCTGACATCGCAGGCTATGTAACTCGCCAAGTCATTTCGGTAAACGGAGGCCTAGTATGAGCCGTCGAGTTGTTGTAACCGGAATGTCAGGCGTGACTGCGTTTGGTAACGATTGGCAATCTGTCGAACCAAAACTGCGTGACTGCCAGAACGCGACGCAATACATGCCTTCTTACGAACAGTATGATGGTTTGAACACCAAGCTCGCGGCACCAATTTTAGATTTTGAACTGCCAAAGCACTACAAGCGCAAGCAAGTACGCGGCATGGGGCGTGTTTCTAAATTGGCGACCGTCGCAACAGAAAACGCACTGAGCCAAGCAGGTTTGATTGGTAACGACGTACTCACCAATGGTCAAACGGGTATCGCATACGGCTCATCAACAGGCAGTACTGACGCAATCGGTGCATTTGGTGTCATGCTGAATGAGAAAACCACCAAAGCGATCACCGCAACGACTTACGTGCAGATGATGCCGCATACCACAGCAGTGAACGTTGGTCTATTTTTTGGTTTGAAAGGCCGAGTGATCCCAACCAGCAGTGCATGTACCTCTGGCAGCCAAGCAATCGGCTACGCCTACGAAGCGATCAAACATGGCTACCAAACGGTAATGGTTGCTGGTGGCGCTGAAGAATTGTGCCCAACGGAATCCGCTGTCTTCGATACCCTTTTTGCCACCAGTCTGAAGAATGAAGACCCGAAAAGCACACCAAGACCTTATGACTCCGATCGCGATGGTTTGGTGATTGGTGAAGGTGCGGGAACGCTAGTTCTGGAAGAGTACGAACACGCCGTCGCTCGTGGCGCGAAAATCTATGCAGAAATCATCGGTTTTGCCAGCAACTGTGATGCCACACACGTCACTCAACCACAGATGGAAACCATGCAAATCTGTATGGAAATGGCTTTGCAAAACGCGGGCATTCCTGCTGAGAAGATCGACTATGTATCTGCTCACGGCACTGCCACCGACCGCGGCGATATTGCGGAAAGCAACGCAACAGCGAATGCTCTGGGCAAAGTGCCAATCAGTTCACTCAAGAGCTACTTTGGCCACACACTAGGCGCCTGTGGCGCGATTGAAGCGTGGCTAGGTTTAGAAATGATGCACACAGGTTGGTTTAACCCAACGCTCAACCTAGAAAACCTCGACGAGCAATGTGGCGATTTAGACTACATCGCCGGACAAGGCCGAGAGCTGGACGTGAAATATTTGATGAGTAACAACTTCGCCTTTGGCGGCATCAACACCTCCATCATCTTTAAAAAGATGTAATGCCCTTAGTAAATGCAAAAGCGCTGGTTAACCAGCGCTTTTTTGTTGGTGGCTATCCAGATTGCTAGAAATTGCAATGGCTAGAATGCCATTCAAAAGTTGTAGATAGAGTGGCAATTACAGCCAAAAACCTAAAAACGACAAAGCCCCGACAACTCAAAGAGTTATCGGGGCTTTTGAATAAATGGCACGCCCTATTGGATTCGAACCAATGACCACATCCTTAGAAGGGACGTGCTCTATCCAGCTGAGCTAAGGGCGCGCTACAGGGACAGGATTATACGAGTTCAAACGGGTAAATCAACGGGTTTTCATAACATTCTGATCTGAATGCCTAAAAAAAGTCCATTAAAACGCTTAATGTTCAAAAACACCACAAAGCAAACGTTTGCGTATGGATGTTGATAAGAAATTCTGCGACAATGCGCCGCAGATAATCTGCCTTCTTAATTTATAAGGAAAGTCATGACTGCTCAAAATATAGACGGAACTCTCATTTCCCAAACTGTTCGATCCGAAGTGGCTGCACGTGTTAAAGCACGTGTTGAAGCTGGGCTACGTGCTCCTGGTTTAGCAGTGGTTCTAGTTGGTGAAGATCCTGCCTCTCAGGTTTATGTCGGTAGCAAACGCCGCGCATGTGAAGAAGTTGGGTTTGTTTCTAAGTCTTTTGACCTTCCTGCGTCTAGCTCAGAAGAAGAGTTACTAGCGCTGATTGATGAATTAAACAATGATGATGAAATTGACGGCATTCTAGTGCAATTACCCCTTCCTGCGGGCATAGACACAACACATGTTTTAGAGCGCATTCACCCAGAGAAGGACGTGGATGGCTTCCACCCTTATAACGTTGGCCGTCTTGCGCAACGTATTCCAAAGCTTCGCTCTTGCACGCCAAAGGGCATCATTACCCTACTCGACCGTTACAACATTGAGCTACGTGGTAAGCATGCGGTTGTGGTTGGCGCATCAAACATTGTTGGTCGTCCAATGACACTTGAGCTGCTGCTTGCGGGCTGCACAACAACAACATGTCACCGTTTTACCAAAGACCTAGAGAGTCATGTGCGTCAAGCTGACGTTGTCGTGGTTGCGGTTGGTAAACCTAACTTCATCCCTGGTGAGTGGATTAAAAAAGGCGCAGTGGTGGTCGATGTCGGTATTAACCGTCTTGATTCAGGCAAACTAGTTGGCGACGTGGAATACGACAAAGCACGTGAAAGTGCGAGCTTTATTACTCCTGTTCCTGGTGGCGTTGGCCCAATGACCGTCGCAAGTTTAATTGAGAACACGATGCTCGCTTGCGAACAGTTCCACACAGACAAATAACGTAAATTTCAGATACGAAAAAGGCTCCGCAAGGAGCCTTTTTGCTAATTGTTGATATCTATTTCAATTACAGACTTAAAATCACGCCCGCAATAGAAGCGCTCATTAAGTTCGCCATGACACCAGCGATAATCGCACGGAAACCATGCTTAGAAACAAATGCACGCTTTTCTGGTACCAAAGAGCCCAACCCACCAATCAGCATCGCCATGCTTGAGATATTTGCAAAGCCACACAAAGCAAACGTCACGATTGCTTGTGAGTGTTCACTAAGTTGAGACTTCACTTCTGCAAGCTGGATGAAAGCGACGAACTCATTCACCACAATCTTGTTACCAATCAGCGAGCCTGCTGTGGTTGCTTCTTGCCATGGTATACCCAACAACCAAGCGACTGGCGCAAACACAAAACCTAGGATGAGCTCAAAACTTAATGGTGTCCCAATCAGATCACCTATCCAGCCTAACATACCGTTTAGCATTGCAATGACACTAATAAACGCCAGTAACGTACCACCGACCGATACAGCAATGCGTACACCCGCCATGGCACCATCGGCTAATGCTTCTACTACGTTGGTTGCACGTGGAATTTCAACTTGGCTAATGTCGATATCTGCTGCTTTATCCGTATCTTCTGGCATTAAAATTTTTGCCATCAACAAGCCGGCAGGTGCCGACATAAATGCAGCAGCAATAAGATAGTTGAGGTCGACACCCAGTGATGCGTAACCAACCAACGTTCCGCCAGCAACTGACGCTAAACCACCTGTCATAACTGCAAAGAACTGCGAGTCAGTCATGTGTTTTAGGTAAGGCTTTACCATTAATGGTGCTTCAATGGTGCCAACAAAGATATTCGCCGTAGCAGACAAAGACTCAGCACGACCGATACCCAGCAGCTTTTGAATACCACCACCGATAAAGTTAATGATTTTTGGCATCACACCAATGTGATAAAGACCTGAGATAAGAGAGGAGAAGAAAACGATGATACCCAGAACATTGATCGCAAAGGTGAAGCCCCCTGTCGCCAAATTACCGAATAAAAACGCAATGCCCTCTTGACCATAGTTGATCAAATTCGACACAACACTGCTCACTGAATTCAGCGCATCTCTTCCTGCTGGTACATATAAAACCAACAACGCAAACAGTACCTGCAAAGCAAACGCAAACGACACCGTTCTCAGCTTTATATTTTTTCTATTTGTAGAAAGTAGCCATGCTAGGAATAGTATGGCTACGATACCAATAATTGAGTTCATAAAATGAATCCGACAGAAGGGGGATATAGAAGGCACCGGATTGTATAGCGGACTCAAAATGCTGCAAGTTGAGGATGTTAACAGTGTGAAAAGTTTAAGCGACCAATAACTGACCAACAAAATAACCAATTGAATTTATTGAAGATAAACGTTTGCTTATCTTAATTATTTCCATATGGAAAATATGTTTCTGATTCAGGAAAAATTTTTGTGAAGTGAATCACCTTATGTGTCGTTCTACAACGTCATTGATCCTGTTATTTAGG
>NZ_JADDYG010000236.1:11026-18252 GCF_015163535.1 Vibrio sp. OPT46
TTTAATTGTTTCCATATGGAAAATATGTTTCTGATTCAGGAAAAATTTTTGTGAAGTGAATCACCTTATGTGTCGTTCTACAACGTCATTGATCCTGTTATTTAGGAATAGAGATGTAAGGCGCCAAACGTTGGTCCCAATGACAAGGGTTGCCGATCTTCTGTTTGATAAAGTTAATCACTGCGGATATTTTTTTTGGCATATGCTGGCGGCTTGGGTATACCGCATAAAACGGCATCGACTGGCTGGCTTTCCAATCAGGTAACAGCTGTATTAACTTACCCGTTCTGAACTCATCACCCAGCAAGTAAGTGGCAAGGTAGGCAATACCCCAACCTGCAATAGCCGCATCCCGAACGGCTTCTGCCAGATCTACTGAATAGTTACCCGAGACTTTTACGTTCAATTCTTGCTGATCTTTGGTAAACGCCCACCCCGTATAGTCACGCTCCCAGCTTCTGTATATGAGGCAGTTGTGAGCAGATAGGTCATCCGGTTCTGTTGGCGTGTCATGTTTCAATAAGTAATCTGGCGATGCCGCAACAACAAACTGGCAATCCGTCAAACGCTGCGCAATGTAACCTTCAGGCAAATGCTCGTTGTTGGTTACCCATAAATCGAGCCCTTCGGCTAACATATCGACCTTATAGTCAAACAGATGTACTTCCACTTGAAGTTGAGGATACAGTTCGCGTAACTCTTGAATCGCTGGAATAATGTGTAAGGTACCAAATGATTGCGACAACCCAAGACGTACCAAACCTGCTACTTCATCCCGCTGGGTTTCCATCTCTAATGTGGCGCTGCTCACCGCTTGTACCACTTGCTCACAGTGATGAAAAAAGGTTTTCCCTGCCTCAGTCGGCGTAAAGCTTCGCGTAGTGCGTTGAACAAGCTTGATACCAAGAGACGCTTCTAACTGACTCAACTGTTTACTCACATGAGACACCGACACGCCTAAGCTCTTTGCAGCAGCTGTGAAGCTTTTGTGTTTAAGAAGAGCGGAGAAAATCACCATTTGTGCGGCACGTTCAGATAACACGCTTTACCTCGATTTGGTTATAGAAAAAACAAAGGGCTCCGAAGAGCCCTTGTATTGAAGACTGAATGCCAAATTGTTTGATGGCAGATCAGTATTTAATGCGGTCAGCCAAGTGACTCACAGCAAGTGCGAAGTAGTAAGAGCGGTTCCACTTCATCAATACGTTGTAGTTATTGTAAACCAGATACGTACGACCATTCTCGTCGTCCGGCATGATCAACCATGCTTTGATGTCTTCATCCAGTTTTGGCAACGGGCTACCGTCATATTTTGTGATACCTAATTGGCTCCACTCTTGAAGGTATTTGCCTTTTTCAGCCGTGCGCCCTTCTAGGCTGCGATCAATATTTTTAGGAACCTTAACTTGGCGACCCCAAGTATATTTATCATCCCAACCAGACTTGCTCAAATAGTTAGCGGTTGATGCAAACACGTCCGCTTCAGATTGCCATATGTCTTTTTTACCATCACCGTTGCCGTCAGCAGCAAAACGAAGGAAAGAGCTTGGCATAAACTGGCATTGACCCATCGCACCAGCCCATGAGCCTTTAAAGTTCTCTAGCTCAATATGGCCTTGATCGAGGATCTGAAGTGCCGACATAGTCTCTTTACGGAAAAACTCTTCACGACGGCCTTCAAATGCCATTGTGGATAGTGCATCAATCACTTTAAAGTTGCCGGTAAACTTACCAAAGTTACTTTCAACTCCCCAAAGTGCCACAACAAAGCGCGGGTGGACACCGTACTCATCGCCTATACGCTTTAGCTCGGTGTAATGCTCTTTGTAGAGTTGTCTGGCTTGCTTCACCTTCCATTCAGGCACCGCGCGAGGAATGTACTCATCCAATGTCAGTTTCTTTTCTGGTTGGTTTCGGTCCGCTTTTACTGCTCGGGGCTTGTACTCAACATTAGCAAAAGCAGCACTAATGACCTGCTCTGAGATACCTTTATCACGAGCTTCAGCACGCAGCTTATTCAAGTATTCATCAAAACCCTCGCTACTTGCAAAAGCCGAGGTACACATACCAACGCTAAGCATGGTAGCCAGTATCTTTTTCATATTGCCCTCCTTGAGCAAGGCAGAAATCCCAGATGAAAAACGATGACGTTATTCGCCTTTCTGCTGGGCTTTTTGTTCTTTGTACTTTTCTAATAGGTTCTCCGGCGGCGGTGGAACCTGAAGAAAGAAGCCATCATTTTGTAATGAAGCCTTCACTTTTTCGATATCAACTTGTGCCAATTTACGGCCATCAAGTTTAATCGTCATGACAGCGATAGGCTTACCGAACATCTGCATTAAGGTGTCAGGAACCTGTGAAAAATCATCCTTTTTCGGAATATAGAGATAAGTACCTTCTTTTTTCGAGCTTTTATAAATAGAACAAAGCATGACACGCCTTTTATGCTGATTTAGCCGCGTTGAGTGCGGATTAGGTTGTAAACGTCAAATTCTCGCAAACTTAATAGCAAATTTGAGATTAATTCACCTATTTGCCCACGAGAGAACTTGCTGCGTCAAAGGATGAAATATAACATGACATACCTAGTTTAAGGCAACGCTCTTTCAATAAAGGCAAGAAGTCCACGATGACCCATTCACCAGACCTTAAAGGTAGCAGTTTTACATTGTCAGTTTTACACCTTTCTGACAATGAGATCGCAAAGACTGTCGAATTTTTGCAAGAAAAAGTTTCTCAAGCACCTTCTTTTTTTGCATCCGCGCCTTTGGTAATCAATATAGCAAAAGTACAAGGCGACATTGATTTCCCTAAGCTTAAACAAGGCATCTCAGATGCTGGTTTTATTCCGGTCGGTGTAACGGGCTGTAAAGACAAGCGTGTACAAAACCTTGCTTCCGAAGCTGGCTTCGCCATTATGTCGGCGAGCAAATCACCAAGCCAAGCACCTGCCAAAATGGCACCAACGAAAGTAGTTCGTACGCCTGTCCGCTCAGGACAACAGATCTACGCAAAAGATGGTGATTTGGTGGTGCTAGCGCACGTAAGTGCAGGTGCTGAAGTCATTGCTGACGGCTCTATTCATATCCATGGCACACTTCGAGGTCGTGCGATTGCAGGAGCAAGTGGTCAGCAGGAAGCGCGTATTATTTGCCACGATTTACAAGCAGAACTGGTATCCATTGCGGGTGACTACTGGTTAAGCGATCAAATTGAAAGCGAGTACTGGCAAAAGAAAGTAATGATCAGTAAAGCCGATGAATCATTACATTTAGAAGTTCTCGCGATTTAATCTAAAAAGGAAAAAAAATGGCACGCATTATTGTAGTAACGTCTGGTAAAGGTGGCGTTGGTAAAACCACTTCAAGCGCAGCCATCGCCTCTGGTCTAGCTCTTAAGGGAAAAAAGACCGCGGTGATCGATTTTGACATCGGTTTGCGTAACCTCGATCTAATCATGGGCTGTGAGCGCCGCGTCGTGTATGACTTTGTAAACGTCATTAACGGTGAAGCGACATTAAACCAAGCGCTGATCAAAGATAAGCGCACGGACAACCTATTTATTCTTCCTGCTTCTCAAACTCGTGATAAAGACGCACTGACAAAAGATGGTGTTCAGCGCGTATTCGGCGAACTTGATGAAATGGGCTTTGATTTCATTATTTGTGATTCACCAGCAGGTATCGAGCAAGGCGCGTTAATGGCCTTGTACTATGCCGATGAAGCCATTGTCACAACGAACCCAGAAGTCTCTTCTGTACGTGACTCTGACCGCATTCTCGGTATTTTAGATTCTAAGTCACTGCGTGCAGAACAAGGGCTAGAGCCAGTAAAACAGCATCTGTTACTGACTCGCTACAACCCATCTCGCGTCACTCAAGGCGAAATGCTAAGCGTTGAAGACGTAGAGGAGATCTTACATATTCCACTACTGGGCGTGATTCCAGAAAGCCAAGCCGTGCTTAACGCGTCAAACAAAGGTGTGCCAGTCACTTTTGACGATAACACCGATGCGGGTATGGCTTATTCTGACACCGTTGATCGCTTATTAGGCAATCAGGTTGAATTTCGTTTCCTTACTGAGGAGAAGAAAGGACTCTTTAAACGACTCTTTGGAGGCTAGACATGTCATTATTAGAATTTTTCCGTCCACAGAAGAAAACTTCTGCGAATCTAGCTAAAGAGCGTTTGCAAATCATTGTCGCAGAGCGCCGCAGCCAAAATGATCCTGCGCCGTCTTACTTGCCTCAATTAAAAGAAGACATCTTGAAGGTGATCAGCAAGTACGTGGCAATTGATCCAAATATGGTTGACTTAACATTTGAGCACAAAGACGACGATATCTCAGTTCTTGAGCTGAATGTGAAGCTACCAGACGAAGAAAAGTAATCAGTTTCTCTCGCAAGACGAATACTCTAATTAGAACGAAAAAGGTTGGCATCGAGGCCAACCTTTTTCATCTTTCATTACTTTAATGCTTTGTTCATCTTGTCGCCGAGTAAATCCAAACGCCACCCTTGCATCAAATCAGGCAATACTTCTGGGTCACGATCTTTTTTCCAAACCCAACTGATCAACTGATTGATCTGCTTTTTAGAGGCAAGGAACTCCGTGGCTAAACCTGACTTCTGCGAAGCCGATTTCACCAAGTCTTTCATATTTTTGAAGACCTGCTTGTAACCCGGATAGTCCATTAAACGCTCAATTTTCGCAGGATACTCTTCAGAAGGTGTTTGCTTCGCTTGTTTAACAATCGCGGCAATCTTCGCGCCATGGCGGTTAATCGCTCGGATATCAATATCTTCTGCTTCCATCTTCTTAAAGTTCGTTAAACCAAGACGAGCGACCGTTAATAGATCACCTTCTTTGAAGATAAAGTTCAGCGCTAAATCTCGTTTGATTGCTTCACGATAACGCCACGTCGCCAATGGCTTTAAAATCGCCAGCTCAGAAGGTTTTAATTGCCAAGCGCCCTTAATATCAAGGTAGGCATTCTCTTCATTGGTTACGCGAATACGTTTCGAAACGAGTAAATCACTTTCTTGCTGTACAGCTTCCCACCAACCTGCTTGCGTCACCTTATCGAACAGCTTTTCGTATAAGGGTAACAAGTAATGAACATCTGCGGCAGCATAATCTAATTGCTTTTGTGTCAGTGGACGAGCCATCCAGTCGGTACGTGATTCACTTTTGTCGAGCTCTACGCCTAAATATTCTTCCACCAGCGATGCGAAGCCTGTCGATAGGCCGTGACCGAGAAAAGCGGCCATCAGCTGCGTATCCACCATAGGGAATGGTGTACAACCAAAAGCGTTTTGGAAAACTTCTAAATCTTCACCACATGCGTGCAGCACTTTTAGCACAGAAGTATCTTTTAATAGCGCTACAAACGGCGTCATATCCGTTAATTCAGTCGGATCAATCAGCGAGAGGCGATTACCATCGAAAAGCTGAATCAGACCTAACTGCGGGTAGAAAGTGCGAATACGAACGAATTCGGTATCCAGCATCACTACGTCTGCCTCTCGGGCATGAGTGCAAACCTCTTCTAGGTCTTTGTTTTTAGTAATAATTTGATAGTTCACATACTTCTCGCTATAAAAAATGCCAGCAAAACGCTGGCATTCTATCATTTTTTAAATCTCTCGACTCGACGAAATCGGCTTATGCGCTTTTCTTCGCAAGTTCAGCGTCATTCTCTTCGCGTAAAACACGACGCAAGATCTTACCGACATTGGTTTTAGGTAAGTCTTCGCGGAATTCAACCAACTTCGGAACTTTGTAGCCAGTTAGGTGTTCTCGACAATGCGCGATCACTTCGTCTTTGGTCAAGCTCGGATCGCGTTTCACGACATAAATCTTCACTAATTCACCAGACACTTCATGCGGCTGACCAATAGCAGCAACTTCAAGTACTTTGCCGTGTAGTGCTACAACGTCTTCGATTTCGTTCGGGTAAACATTAAAGCCTGATACTAAGATCATGTCTTTCTTACGGTCAACGATATGCAGGAAGCCTTCGTCATCGAACTTAACGATGTCGCCAGTTGATAGCCAGCCGTCTTCGTTAATCGTATCTTTCGTTGCTTCAGGTCGTTGCCAGTAACCTTGCATAACCTGAGGACCACGAACTTGAAGTTCACCAGTTTCAGTATTCGCAAGAGCGTTGCCTTCTTCGTCCACGATACGAACTTCTGTTGATGGTACCGGCAGACCAATAGAGCCATTGTATTCAACAAGATCATGCGGATATGCCGCCACCAACGGAGAACACTCTGTTAGACCGTAACCTTCGAGCAAGTAGCAACCCGTGGTCTTTTGCCATCTTTCTGCCACTGAGCGCTGCACTGCCATGCCGCCGCCAACAGCTAAACGTAGATTACTGAAATCCAACTCGTGGAAATCTTCATTATTGACCAATGCATTAAATAAGGTATTCACGCCCGTAATCGCAGTAAACGGATGCTTTTGTAGCTCTTTCACGAACCCTGGAATATCTCTAGGGTTGGTAATAAGTAAGTTACGACCACCCATTTCGACAAACAGCAGACAGTTTACGGTAAGAGCAAATACGTGATACAGCGGTAACGCTGTTACGACTAATTCACGCCCCGGAGATAAAACCGGTCCGTACGCGCCTTTTGCCTGTAGAACGTTCGCAATCATGTTGCGGTGAGTCAGAATCGCACCTTTCGCGACACCTGTCGTCCCCCCCGTATATTGCAGGAATGCAATGTCATCCCCAGACATAAACGGTTTAACGTATTGTAGACGACGACCTTTACGTAGAGCCTGACGCATTGAGATAGCACCAGGTAAATCGTACTTAGGCACCATGCCCTTAACGTACTTCACGACAAAATCGACAATCGTACCTTTCGCTCGTGGCAGCATTTGACCAAGACTGGTTAACACTACGTGTTTGACTGGTGTTTTATCGACGATTTGTTCTAGCGTATTCGCAAAGTTAGACACAATCACAATCGTCGTCGCACCTGAGTCATTCAATTGGTGTTCAAGTTCACGAGGAGTGTAAAGTGGGTTAACGTTTACGGCGATACAACCTGCACGCAAAATACCAAATAATGCTACTGGGTATTGCAGTAAGTTTGGCATCATCAGAGCAACGCGGTCACCCTTTTGCAGTTTTAACTCGTTTTGCAGATACGCTGCGAATGCGCGACTACGCTCTTCCAATTTACGGAAGGTCATAACCGAGCCCATGTT
>NZ_JADDYG010000236.1:18262-32525 GCF_015163535.1 Vibrio sp. OPT46
CAACGCCACTGGGTATTGCAGTAGGTTTGGCATCATCAGAGCAACACGGTCACCCTTTTGCAGTTTTAACTCGTTTTGCAGATACGCTGCGAATGCGCGACTACGCTCTTCCAATTTACGGAAGGTCATAACCGAGCCCATGTTCATGAATGCTGGTTGGTCTGCATATTTTTGTACAGACTGTTCAAACATTTCTACCAAAGACTCATATTGCTCTGGATTAATGGTTTCAGGTACGTCACTTGGATAACGTGAAAGCCATGGTTTATCCACGATGTTACTCCTCGTTTATAACTGGCTAAAAAATAGCGTCCTTTTTATTTTGAAAGCTATTACAGCACAGCGAACGTGCTTGAGCACGCAACTCTCAAACACTTGTTTAAATTTTGTTAACTACACCAAGAATTCGCGTTGCGACCTCGAGTATTTGCTCTAAATGACAGTGATGACCACCCTTGACAGAAACCACTTGCGGTGGGTTCTCTCCCCAATCAGCTTGGTTAGATGGTAAATTCTGAAATCCTTGATCGCCTAATACAATCAAATGAGGACAACGTATTTGGCTGGTAATCGAGTTAGCATGCGCTTGCGCCATTCGGTAAAGCGACGCACATTTTAACTTGGCGTCATGCCGCCAATACCATTTATCTCCTCGCTGCTCTGTTCCACGCTCTACTATCGGTAGAAGCTGCTCAGCGGTTAATTGGTTGGCTTGCATGCGTAATTTTAACGCCAGATCGAAGGAGGCAATGGCTCGCTCTGGCTTGTTTTGCTGTCTTATTCGACTTAAAACGCCATCGCGAAGACGAGGCAAACTGTTAGTAGGATCCTCATGAAGAGGTCCTGCTCCCTCAATTTGCACAAGAGCTTCGACCTGCTCTGGAAACGCTGCACTATAGCAACTTGCGATTAAAGCACCAAGTGAATGCCCTACTAATATCAGTCTGTTTGGTGATAATTCGTCCAAAAACTGATACAAATCGGCAATATAGTCGTGAAAGGGGTAATAATTATCGTGAGATTTATGACTCGATAAACCGTGACCAAAATGATCGATGGCTAGGAGGTGTAAGTGAGGATTAAGTTGATTCAACTGCTCCATGAGCGCTTTAAAGCTGCCCGCATTATCTAACCACCCATGAAGAAAAACGACTGACAAGTCAGCCGTTTTCTCGTTCCCTATCTCAAGGGCTGCCATTTTGCCGGCAGGAAGCTCGAATTGACGCTCATGCATCGCAGATTATTTGACCTGTTTTATCACTTTACCGTCTTGTGGGAAATCATTACGCCACATGCGGCAGTTAATCGAGTAACATGGGTAAAAGTAGGTTGGCGAGTCATACATGCGTACACGTTCTTCAATTTTCCATAAACGGTACCCTTCCCCCTTTATTACCGGGAAGATGTAACCGTGCTCACCGATCTTTCCTTCTTCTTCCCCTGCTCCTTTGCCTACAACCGTCACCAAACGGCCTTCACTAAAGGCGACAGGCTCTAAATAGCCATCAAAATAGGCGACAAAACGCCCCGTAGGCTCTTCATCGATATCAGGTTTACCAGACTTACTGATAGGAAGGTTTACAATCTCTAGACGCGTTTTATCTTTAAAGTTATCCACTTTAGCGATGATTCCACCAAGGCGAACATCTTCACTCACTTGCCCCTGAGACTCAGCAAAAGCTTTATAGTCTGTAACGACCAATTCTGTGCTTGCATTTAGCTCCTCAGGCAACGAGCTACACGCAGACAAACCAACCGTAGCAAATAATGCGAGAAAAAACCGTCCAAAAACCTTCATAAACCACCTTTCAATATTAGTAACCCCAAGCTGGGGAGATCTCACACGTAAATATCGACACCAAGTAATTGAGCCAGTTCCTCTTTTTTAGCTCGATTCATGACATCCATGTACTGCTCCATTGCTTTACGTGCGCCCCCTTCAGGAAGGTCATATTGCACTTGAGCTCGGTGAATTTGGGACTCATCCACGTGTTTTATGGAGTGCGCCACGGCGTTAGCAACCTTTGAAGGCTGACCTACAGGCTGCTTTGTTTGTGATTTATTTACCGGCTTCTTTTGACTGGCTTTATTAGTGCGATTTGCACCGGGAATCAAAGAAGGAGGCAAGCCATTAATCGACGCCATAGCACTCCATAAAAATACAGGGCAAACGCCCTGCTTTTTGTCAGGTTAATGAAAAACGGACTATTCGCGACCAGGAAGTTTTTTCCATGTCACATTATCACGTAAATAAACAGGGCTCGAATCTTCGACCGGCACGATATTACCCTTTTTAAATTCTTGTTCAGCAAGAATCACGATGTCTTGTGAATCAGGGTACAGAACGTCACCATGCGTCAAATTAAACGGTAGGCCTGCTAATACTTCTTGGTAAGCATCCCAACCAGTACCTGCTGTCGTCCACGTTTTGTCGTCTGCTTGTGCTTCTTCAACGAGACGTGCTGGTGGAATTACGCACTCTGCATCCATCCCTGCCCACTCACCGTTTGCTTGGCGAGTGTAACGTGCCCAGTAAACTTCACCCATACGTGCGTCAATAGCCACAGCGACATCGGTCACACCATGTAAGCGATAGCTACCTTGAGCCATTGCAGCCAGCGTTGAAACGCCGATCATAGGTAAGTCAGCACCGAACGCCAAACCTTGTGCGATACCAATACCGATACGAACGCCAGTAAAGCTACCTGGACCACGTCCAAACGCTAACGCATCCAGCTCTTGTAGAGTCAGGCCAGCTTCTTTGAGTACTTCATCAACCATTGGCAGTACTTTTTTGGTGTGATCGCGTGGTGCAACCGCGCTACGTGAAATCACTTGATCATTAGCCAACAACGCAACTGAACAGTTTTCAGTCGCTGTATCGATAGCAAGAATTTTTGCGCTCATTTAACTCTCTACAACTTTCATTTATTGGGTTATGCCTCAGCACTTGCGTCTGTGACAGATTGTTCTGCTTTCAGGAATGCTTTGATTCCATCTAAGTCTCGCGTCCTTGGGATAGGTGGTAGGCTTCCGAGGAAAATACCACCATAGTCTCGCGTGACGAGGCGATTATCACAAATGATCAACGCACCGTGATCCTTCTGATCTCGAATTAATCGCCCGACTCCCTGCTTTAACGTAATCACTGCATCCGGGATTTGTACTTCAGCAAATGGTTCACCGCCACGTAATCGACAATCCTCGATACGGGCTTTGAGTAACGGATCGTCAGGGGCGGTAAACGGTAATTTGTCGATAATAACACAGCTCAGCGCATCACCTCTAACATCAATCCCTTCCCAGAAAGCGCCCGTCGCCACGAGTAAAGCGTTACCCAGTTCCATAAACTCCGCCAAGGTTTTCTGCTTACTCATCTCCCCTTGCATTAACACAGGCAGCTCAAGTACTTCTCGGAACTTCTCACCTAGTTCACGCATCATGCTGTGCGAGGTACATAAAAAGAAGCAGCGACCATCATTTTCTTCAATCACCGGAGCAAGCATTCGGACTAACTTATCCGCTAAGCCGTTACTGTTTGGCTCTGGCAAATACCTTGGCACACAAAGGCGCGCTTGCTTTTGATAATCAAAGGGGGACGGCAGAGAAAATTGCTTTGTAGGCTTGAGGCCAAGGCGCTCAGTAAAGTGCTTGAAATCGCCCGATACGGCTAGGGTTGCTGACGTGAAAATCCAAGCGCCTTGTTTAATCTCTATTTGCTCATGGAACTTGTCCGCGACAGAAAGAGGCGTAATGTGCAGAGCGAAATGACGAGGCGAGGTATCGTACCAGTATGAGTAACCGGTAATATCGACATCACATACCCGGTCGATACGGCCTTTGATCAAATTTGCTCGTTCAAAGGCGGTATCCAGTAATTGACTGCGCCCTAAGGCTATTTTGAGTACATCAATCGCCAATTCGAGGCTGTCAGTTAAGCGCAATAATTCTCGCTTAATAGAACCTGATTGCAACGCCTCACGCCAGTTGCCACGAAAGCCTGGCTCACCCAATACAATCCGCATGTCCATTGCGCTTTGCATGAGTTTGTCGCCCACTTTTTGCAATTGACGCATATCTTTGGCTTCGGTGCGATAGGCTATTTCAATGTCTTTGGCAAGATCGTGAATTTGGCGGCTTGAAACTGACTGGCCGAAATATTCGCTCGCAATATCTGGCAACTGATGAGCTTCATCAAAAATAAACACATCGGCTTCTGGAATCAGTTCACCGAATCCTGTTTCTTTGATCGCTAAATCAGCAAGAAACAAGTGATGGTTCACTACAACAATGTCGGAATCCATGGCTCGCTTACGCGCTTTCAATACAAAGCAATCAGTGTAGCTCGGACATTCTTTACCTAAACAGTTATCATTGGTTGAGGTGATAGTCGGAATGATCATGCTGTCTTCTGGCAGATCATCACAATCACCAAGGTCACCTGTTTTGGTTTCTGATGACCAAGCACGCACTTTAACCAGTTGAGTTAATAACGTCGGGTCAGATTCATTAGTGTGGCTTTCGACCATTTGGCGGCTCAAACGATCCAAACACAGATAATTAGAACGCCCTTTTAATAACGCCACTTGGCCATAAAAACCAAGCGCATTGACCATGAGCGGTAAGTCACGATGGTACAACTGCTCTTGCAAGTTTTTCGAGCCTGTACTGATGATCACTTTTTTACCGCTTAACAGCGCAGGGACTAAGTAGGCGAAGGTCTTACCGGTTCCGGTTCCTGCCTCCACCACCAACTGGGTTTGATCTTTGATCGCACTGCTGACGGCTTCCGCCATATCGATTTGTGGCTGACGAGCTTGAAAGCCAGGAATGGCCTTACCTAACGCGCCATCAGAGGAAAAAGTTTTTGCGATCATGCTTGGTATTGAGTTTGAAAAATTATCGAGAGTATATCAGAGGAATAGGAGTGACATCAGCCCACAATCTGACCAGCTTGCGGCGACACGCGGATATTTTGTTGAAACCAACGTAAGAATAGATTATTTATGGTGAAACATGGCAGTACAGTTACACCCGCCAGGGAATAATAACAAATTCGTACGCTAAAATATTAATGCATGGAAGTACCTGATTTATGGAAAAGAAAACACTGTTGACCCACTGTTCTGACGCCCCGGGTCTCATCTCGAAAATTACTAATATCTGTTACAAGCACCAACTCAACATCGTTCACAATAACGAATTTGTTGATAATACCAGTGGCCACTTTTTCATGAGAACGGAGTTGGAGGGGTACTTCAACGATCAAACGTTTCTTGCCGACTTGGACCAAGCTCTCCCGCAAGGTGCTAAGCGTAAATTGGTTGGCTCTCGCCGTAAGCGCATCGTCATTCTCGTCACAAAAGAAGCGCATTGTTTAGGCGATATTCTGATGAAAACCTACGATGGAAGCCTAGATGTTGAGATCGCCGCTGTGGTGGGGAATTACGACAAACTGCAAACTCTCACTGAACGCTTCGACATTCCTTACCACCATGTGACCCATGAAAACCTTAGCCGTGAAGAACACGAGCAGAAGATGCTAGAAGTGATCGATCAATACGATGCTGACTTTTTGGTGCTAGCTAAATACATGCGCGTATTAACGCCGACGTTTGTTGAGAAATATCACCACAAAATCATTAATATTCATCACAGCTTCTTACCTGCTTTTATTGGCGCGAAGCCATATCAACAAGCTTACGATCGCGGTGTGAAAATCATCGGTGCAACAGCACACTTCGTGACTAATGATTTAGATGAAGGGCCGATCATCAAGCAAGACGTAATTCCTGTCGACCATACATTCAATGCCCAAGATATGGCGCAAGCGGGACGCGATGTAGAGAAGAACGTATTGAGTAAGGCTTTGAATAAAGTGATCAATGACCACGTCTTTGTTTATGGGAATAAGACAGTGATCCTTTAAGTTCATCGCTTTTGAATGAAAGAAAGGGTTGCTCATTTGCAAACCTTTCTTCTTTCTAGTCGTTCAAAACTTGCTTATTCAGCCTGCTCAGACTCCACAATACGCTTAAGTGAATGCGGGTGCAGTTTGATACAAATGTCTTGGTACTTAAACGCCACCGTTGGGTTGTTCAAGCGTTCGCCATCCCCTTTCGGGCTCGACAGTTTGATCTTCACACCCAGCTCTTCCAACTCATTAAAACGCGCCCCAAACGCTGGGTAAGTGTGTTTCAAATCAGCAAGAAACTCGTCTGCAGTTTCGGCATGAGACGGAATAACAAACTCCACATGTTCCCAGCTTTCAGTTGAGTAGATTTTGCCTTCCGCAGGGTATGGCAGTTCCAGACACTCAATCTTCCAGCCACGACTTTCCAACGCTTTATCGAATTCGATAACGATGATTGGGCGACCGTTGATTTTCGCTTGTGAAATCACCTTACCGTATTGATTCCATGCTTCATGCGCGGCTTTTGCTGTTTCAGTATCATTAATTCGCAGCGCAATATGGTCAGCTTGAGCAAAGCTCAGATCCAGTTTTAACAGGGATGCAAGCTCTTCAATCTTCGCCATAAATGCATCCAGATCTTGGATCATCAATTTAGGCGCTAGGCGTTTTTCAACTAGTTGAGTCGTCATTGTGGCTCTCTTTTGGGGCGATTTATCTCATTACTCTGAGCGCAATAGTAAACTCAAACCAAACCACATTTCCATTCAATCGAAAAAGTATAAATTTCCCCAATTCCTCTCTGTATGAAAAGCAATAAAGTTGTTATCATTAGCCCCATTTTTGTGAACTCCAACAGAACTCGGCACTTACTTCGCCGAGTTCTTCGTCCTTGAATTGAAGGAAACGCGTGTGAATATCCAAGCACTTATTAATGACAAAGTATCTCAGGCTCTAGAAGCCGCTGGCGCACCTGCAGGCAGTCCTGCGGCAGTACGCCAATCAGCAAAGCCACAATTTGGTGACTACCAAGCAAACGGCGTAATGGGCGTTGCTAAAAAACTGGGTACTAACCCACGAGAATTTGCACAGAAAGTACTGGATGTTCTAGACCTAGATGGTATTGCAAGCAAGACAGAAATCGCTGGTCCTGGTTTCATCAACATTTTCCTAAGCGAAGAGTTCCTAGCAAAACAAGCGGAAGCAGCACTGGCTGACTCACGTCTTGGCGTTGCAGCAGACGAAGCTCAAACTATCGTTGCTGACTACTCTGCACCAAACGTAGCTAAAGAAATGCACGTTGGTCACCTACGTTCAACCATCATCGGTGATGCGGTGGTACGTACTCTTGAGTTCCTAGGTCACAAAGTGATCCGTGCGAACCACATCGGCGACTGGGGTACTCAGTTCGGTATGCTTATCGCAAACCTTGAACGTGTACAACAAGAGTCTGGCGAAGTTTCTATGGAGCTTGCGGACCTTGAAGGCTTCTACCGCGAATCGAAAAAGCTGTACGATGAAGATGAAGACTTCGCAGTAAAGGCGCGAAACTACGTTGTGAAACTGCAAAGCGGTGACGAGTACTGTGCAGAAATGTGGAAAAAACTCGTTGATGTAACCATGATCCAAAACCAGCGCAACTACGACCGTCTAAACGTGTCACTGACTCGTGACGACGTGATGGGCGAGAGCATGTACAACGACATGCTTCCTAAGATCGTTGCAGACCTAAAAGAACAAGGTCTTGCCGTTGAAGATGATGGCGCGCAAGTTGTATTCCTAGATGAATACAAGAACAAAGATGGCGAACCAATGGGCGTTATCGTTCAAAAACGCGATGGCGGTTTCCTATACACAACAACAGACATCGCATGTGCAAAATATCGTTATGAAGAGCTAAGCGCAGACCGTGTGCTTTACTTCATCGACTCACGTCAACACCAGCACCTAATGCAAGCTTGGACAATTGTTCGTAAGGCAGGCTACGTACCTGAGTCAGTATCTCTTGAGCACCACGCGTTCGGCATGATGCTTGGTAAAGATGGTAAGCCATTCAAGACTCGTGCGGGTGGTACCGTTCGCCTTGCCGACCTTCTAGATGAAGCAGAAGTTCGTGCAGCACAACTGATCGAATCTAAAAACCCTGAGCTGGATGCGGAAGAAAAAGAGAAGATCTCTAAAACAGTTGCAATGGCAGCGGTTAAATACTCTGACTTATCTAAACACCGTACGACTGACTACGTGTTCGATTGGGACAACATGTTAGCGTTTGAAGGTAACACAGCACCATACATGCAATATGCATACACTCGCGTAGCTTCTATTTTCGCTAAAGCTGGTGTTGCTATGGACGCTCTCCAAGGCGACATCAAAATCACTGATGAGAAAGAGAAAGCACTTATTGCTAAACTTATGCAGTTCGAAGAAGCGGTTCAATCTGTCGCTCGCGAAGGCCAACCGCACATCATGTGTAGCTACCTATTCGAACTAGCAGGTCAGTTCTCTAGTTTCTACGAAGCGTGCCCTATCCTAGTTGCTGAAGACGAAGCTGTGAAACAAAGCCGTCTGAAACTAGCTGCGCTAACAGCGAAGACCATCAAGCAAGGTCTGTCTCTACTAGGTATTGATACTCTAGAGCGTATGTAATCCGCTTTTACGTAGGTAGCTTAAGTAGCACAAGCTAAATGATGACAAAGGTTGACGTGAAAGCGTCAACCTTTTGTTTTATCTGGCGTATACTGATGTCATTCAATTCAAATCGGACAACATAATGAGTTTTGAACTGCACCCTCAACTGGCAAAAGACACCACCGTTATCGGCCACTTCCCACTGTGTGTGGCGCTTCTGCATAAAGATAACGCCGTGCCATGGGTTATCTTGGTCCCTAAACGTGCAAACCTAAAAGAGCTTCACCACTTGCCAATGCAAGAACAGCAACAGTTTTTGCTAGAGTCTCAAGCGGTAAGCCAAGCACTGGAAGCAACATTCCGTCCAGACAAGCTAAACCTTGGTGCGCTAGGTAATATGGTGCCACAGCTGCACATTCACCATATTGCTCGCTTCAAAGATGACGTAGCATGGCCGGGACCGGTTTGGGGTAACACCAAAGGTGAATTCCGTACAGAAGAAGAGCAAAACGAATTGCTTGGTCGCATTAAAAATGTGCTGTCACTGAGTTCTATTTTCCAAAAAGCATAAGCACTGCTAGCGAAAATAATTCGCCTTTGAATACGGCTGAAATAGACAGAGAAAGATTAATACGTATTTGTAACAATCTTTCTCATTTTTCTGGGATTATCACTAAAATAAAACTTGTTTAGACTACCAGCTCAGTTAGAGAGGGTCATCATGAAACAAGTCTTCAACACATTCCGATACGTCAGCTGGATCGCCATTATCTGTTCTATGGCTGCTTCATTCTTGCTTTTTCTTATGGGTGCAGCAAAAACCTATTCGGCATTTGCGGTCTTCATTCTCAATCAAACACCTCCAGAAGCACTCGCACATTTAGATAAAGCAGACATCGCGATCGCTTATTTGATCAAGTCACTGGATACGTTTCTTGTCGCACTAGTTTTGTTCATCTTTGCTCACGGCATCTACACACTATTTATTTCCAACAAAGCTAAAGCGAAAACACAAGAGCAGTCGGTTTTGCATTGGATCAGAACCCCAAACATCGGCCATCTAAAAAACATTTTGGCTGAAGTCATCATCGTGATCTTGTTTGTGAAGTTCTTAGAGCTCGTGCTGATTAACTTCGACAGCTTAGATTGGACGATCTTAACATTACCTATTTCGATTTTAGTTTTAAGTCTTGGTTTAAAGTTCCTAGAGTTAGGCGCGACTAAACACTCTGAAGAACATTAATTTCGCTGTATTCACAAACAATAACCAGCAAAATAAAAGCCGCATCATTGCTGATGCGGCTTTGTCGTTTTTACGTGATAATTTTTAGGTGACTAATTTTGATAGTCGCTACATGGTGACTGTCAGAGACAAACCATCTTGTTTAGTCACTGAGTAGCGAACACGAGTCACGTCATGAGCTTTATTAGTGTCGACTAGGCGGCTAATTTTGCCCTTCTTAATCCACACGTTTAACATCGCGTCGGCGCCATCTTCACTCATCCCAAACTGTTTAGCCAGATCTGACTGGGAGACGGTTCCTTTGTCTGCAATGTATTGATAAAGCTCTTTTAAAATCATGCTACTTGCGCCTCTAATGCACCGTTTTGTTTCTTACCAACTTGTTTGAACACACGGTATGTGCCAAAGAAGATAGCTACGATCACAGCCATCCAAATACCACTTGTTACTGGGCTATCTGCGAAATGCGTCAATTGGTTGTAGAACGTCGCACATAGGTAAGCCAAGCCCATTGTCCAAACCGCGATAAAGCGTGCGAACTTATGACCAAACTCACGTACGTAAGCACCCATCGCCGCCACACAAGGAGTGTACAGTAGGATAAAGATTAGGTAAGCAAATGCGGCATTGCCAGAAGCAAACTGCGATTTAATGTTACCGAAGATAGAAGCATCGACTTCTTGTTCTTCGGCAACGGCATTTGAGTCAGTTAAGTCACCCACTTCAATGCCTAGTGGATCTGAGTAGCTCAAACCGGCTAAGTTTTCAGGGATACTCATTACTGCCTCTTCTAGGCTGCCCATTAGATCAAATTCTGCGTCTTCACCGTCACTTGGCGTGGTGTATAGACTGTTAAGCGTACCAACTACCGCCTCTTTTGCGAAGATACCGGTAATGATACCAACCGTCGCTGGCCAGTTATCTTCTTGAACACCGATTGGCGCGAATACTGGAGTTACAACTTGCGCAGCTTTAGAAAGCACCGAGTTTTCGCTGTCTTCATTACCAAAACTGCCATCAGTACCCAATGAGTTGAAGAAACTCAGAATAGCAACAACGATAACGATGGTTTTACCTGCACCAAGTACAAAGCGCTTTAGCTTTTGCCAAGTTTTGATCACCACGTTTTGTAGCGTCGGAAGCTCATAGTCTGGCATTTCCATTACTAGGCTATCACTGCTACCTGGGTAAAGCGTGTGCTTAAGGAAAAGACCTGTGAAGATCGCTGCCACAATACCAAGTAGGTAAAGTGCGAATACAATGTTCTGGCCAGAACCTGGGAAGAATGCCGCAGCAAATAGCGCGTATACAGGCAGACGAGCACCGCATGACATAAATGGCGCCATAGATGCAGCCAGTTTACGCTCACGTTCTTGGTCTAGAGTACGAGTTGCCATGATTGACGGTACGTTACAGCCAAAACCAAGAACCAACGGTACAAATGCTTTGCCCGGTAGGCCGATCTTCTGCATCACTTTATCTAGTACGAATGCTGCACGAGCCATGTAACCTGAGCTCTCAAGTACCACTAGGAACAGGTACAAACACGCGATAACCGGAATGAAGGTTGCAACCGTCTGGATACCACCACCGATACCATCAGCAAGAACCGTCACTAACCACACAGGCAAATGACCGTCTAACAAGTGATGCCCACCATCAACCAACAATGCGCCCACACCAATGTCAAAAAAGTCGATAAATGCACTACCGATGTTAATCGAGAACATAAACATCAGGTACATAACAACAAAGAAGAAAGGAATTCCAATCCACTTGTTCAAAATAAACTGGTCGAGTCTTTCAGTCACACTACGACTTAACTTGCCTTCGCTTCGGCGAACTTTTTTACACTGTTCATGCAGATGCGTGTACTTAGTATCCGCGACATGCAAATCGATATCCAAATCTAACGTCGTAATGACTTCCAAGACTTTGCTTCTATCAATATCAGAAAGACTATTGAGCACCATTGTGTCTTTTTCAAGCGCACGAATCGCTAGTGCACGATGAGCGACGTTTTGGTCATTAAAAAGTGCGGAAACCGTTTGAATTGCCGACTCCATCTTCTCACCGTAATGCAAAGACAATTCTTTAAGTGGCACTCCTTGAACGATGGATTTATGGAGCTTTTCTCTAAACTCTGCCACTTGAGTTTTATTGGTTGCAGATAAACTGACAACCGGACAACCTAACGTTTTCTCAAGCTCTGCAACGTTAATCATCTGACGTTCACGCTTTAGCGCATCCATCTTGTTGAGGACAACAATCATAGGGCGACCAAGTTCGCGAAGTTGCAGCGTCATATATAAGCTGCGCTCTAAACTTGTAGCATCCACCACGTTAATAATGAGATCAGCAGGATGAGTTAGAACCGCACGCGATGCGATGGATTCATCAATACTATTACTATCATTACCACTGTCTAATGAGTAAATACCCGGAAGGTCAGTGAGCAAAAACTCATCCCCAGCATGCTTGAATTGTCCCGTTTTCTTTTCAACCGTGACGCCTGCCCAGTTACCAACTTGCTGTTTTGCGCCAGTTAAACCATTAAATAGCGTCGTTTTACCACTATTAGGGTTACCTACGGTTAGCACTTGATATTGCATTACACTCGCTCCACTTCAATTTTCTGAGCAATTGTTTCTCGCAATGCGACAGACACACCACGGACTTCGACTTGTAAAGGATCGCCCATTGGCGCACGTCGAATCACTTTGACTTCTGTATTGGGAAGCAGCCCCATTACCATGAGTTTCTTTCTGATATCTGATGAAAGACCATCTAACAACCGAATCGTCACCGTATCGCCAGGATTAATCTCTGATAACTTCATAGTGGCCCTTAAGAGTATTGCTAATGAGAAATATTATTATTTAATAAGTTTAGGTTGCCAATATTACTCCCCTATACCCCTTCAATCCTTGTGTGAAATCAAAGATTCCGTAAATGTTTTCACGCTTTCAAACGTTAACTTCGTAAATTTCCTCTCGTTATTTACGTCAAAATTAACAATTAAAAATGACACCTAACGAAACAAAAATGTCACAAACCAAGATAGAAAACAAAAAATGCAAATTAAAACAGTGGGTTAATTAAAAAACAAAACGTTGTCGCTTTTCTCATATAAACATGGCGTTATTTTTATAAGAAAAATAAGTAACCTCTCGTATAGTTACTCCATCGAGAGGGCAACCTCTCTAATAAATTCCAGAGGTGGCATGGCAACATGTCACTCCGGCAGCAAGCGAAGGTGTCCTTGACACCCGTGGTATAGTCCCCCCGGCTATACCACGATATTTTTTTCACCTCTTTCAAAACTTCTTTACCTTATCCATCTTTTCAACACAGTTTTCGTTTTCACGAATGTCGCATGCCATCACTCCCCCAAATGAACAACGCTCTTTTGATACAGCAATACAACTGTCATTTATTTGTTGCAACTATCAGTAAATCATTCTCTTGAAGCCATTTATGCTTATTGCTATGAACATCGCGACTAACAGATAGAACGTGATCGTGCTTACGTGTTGAGAATGGATTTGTAGGCTAGATGTGATGAAGAAACAATGAAACTTACTGCGTTAGCAACTGCAGCAATAATAGAGCACTGTATGCAGCTCCCCAGCATCTTAACTATTAATTAGGGAGCGTATAATGAAGGTTTTCTAGTTAATTTCTTGGCTTTCTTGAGTCAAAGCAAACTTGGAAGGGGGCAAACCAAAATGCAGCTTAAACTTTTGGCTAAAGTAAGATGGATCATTAAAGCCACAGTTAAAGGCGACTTCACTGATTTTCTCACCCGCCAATAACTTTTCACACGCCGTTTCCAAACGAACCTCTGTGACATAGTCTTTTAACGTTCTTGACGAGGCAGATTTAAAACGTCTCTGCAAAGAGCGTTCAGACATATACAGCATTTTAGCGGCTGACGCAGTGCCAAATTCAGGATCATGGTAATGCTCTGCCACTAATTGATAGACTTTTTGCAACCACTCTTTCTCTGGTGTGACTTGATCTTCTGCAATAGTTACAGGATTGAGTTCTTGCTGCGGTTCATCCAGATAACTACTTTCCTTCGCAGATGGCCATGTAATCTCGACTTTGTTTTGAGCATCAGAAGAGAAGACAGCCAAATAACCACCACTCGTTGTCACTAGTTGGGCAAGGTGGTCAATACTCAACTCAGAGTGATTTAAGTTAGATGGAAGCCCAGTCGCGACTTTATTAGGTAATTGCGTCCCGTAATCAAGAAAGCTCAATGACACAATATCATGTCCCTCTTCTAGCATAATTCTAACCGTTTGACCTCGGAAAGAGCGCTTGATGATATTGGCAAAAATGCTATTGAAAATAACATCAAGATTAAAACTTTCCAGAGCAACCCGGCTCTGCTTGCTCTCATCTTCTAGCTCTACCAAAATACCCGCTTTTGCAAAGTCATCTTGCCATACATCAACCACTGACTGAGTTATCTG
>NZ_JADDYG010000236.1:32535-43719 GCF_015163535.1 Vibrio sp. OPT46
CCCCTTTTCTAGCATAATTCTAACCGTTTGACCCCGGAAAGAGCGCTTGATGATATTGGCAAAAATGCTATTGAAAATAACATCAAGATTAAAGCTTTCCAGAGCAACCCGGCTCTGCTTACTCTCATCTTCTAGCTCTACCAAAATACCCGCTTTTGCAAAGTCATCTTGCCATACATCAACCACTGACTGAGTTATCTGACTCAAGTTGTAGTTCTGACTCCCACCACTTACATCACTTGGAACACTTTTGAGTTCATTTAACTGCCAATTCGTTTTAGCCAAATGATCCTCTGTCGCAGTATCCAGAGGCATAGGTAGTTTCGCCACAATAAAGTCGACGCTTGATTTTATGGATAGAGCTACATGGTCTACGAGTAGGTTTCTAACTTGAATCTGTTTACGTAATTGCTGGTTGCTCGTAAGCAACACTCTACTTTGATGTCTTAACTGATTCGTTTTGAGAGTCACTTGAGCTGCTAGATCACGGTTAGCCTGTACAACGTAGCGAGAGCGCCAGAAAACAAGTAATGCGACGACCGCAATACTAGCTACGACAAAGCCTAAAATAGCAAATCGCGATAGATACCAAGGATGAAGGACGATAAAGTGAGATTCTAAACCAACGACTCCAGTGGCAACTTGAGACTCATTACTGACCTGCAAGTGATATTCACCGGAACTAAGGTGCTCGAGTGTCAGTTGGCCCCCCTCTAACGTTTGCCATGGGTCATCGTTGTTCAATCGATAGTACAAATTTTGACTGTCTGGTTTTGGCATCACACCGAATAAAAAACTCAGCGAAGATCCATATGGCAGTGTGATCCCATTCAGATCGGCACTACCAACTTGCAGAACTTCATTTTCAAGCACAACTTGGCTAACAATAAACTTAGACTCTGGGGGATTAGATACAAGCAGCTTGGATGCTTCTGCTTTTACGAGTCCGTACTTCGACCCCAGAACAAGCTCTCGCTCACCAATTTCTGTCTGCTGTATAACGCTACAAATACCAGGGAGGAACTCATTGTTCATTAAGCCTGATGACGATGCGTAATGTTTCACTAACTCACCCGAAAGGTGGTAATAGCTTAAACCGACAGAGGAAGCTAACCATACACCTTGCCTGTCTCTGATCAAGCAAGCAGGTCTGGCGTTGGGCTCACTCATTTCAACAACACGTTTTTCATCGCTTCGTGTATCAGTTTTAAACACACCATAAGATGAAGCAAACCACTGGCTGCCATCAACCGCCGTGGTCATGTCTAATGATTCACCAAACTTTTCTGAAAAACGGATAAACTGGATGTTGTCATTACTGTATTGGTATACGCCATGATCGGTGCCTATTAATAGGGCATCTTCAGTATCATATAGGCGCGTAACCTTAGCAGGCAAATACTGACTTACTAGCCACTCACTTCCAAAGTTTCGTACGCTTTGTGCAGCAGTATCAACATTGTAAAGATGGTATCCGCTTGATACCCAAAGACGGTCATCACCATCAACGGTCACATGCTCTACGGCATGTCCGGCCATAACCTGTAAATAAGGAAATGTAATCTTGTTGAGACCATTTAGCTCAAATATTTCCAGCCCTTTTGAGGTTGCAAGCCAAAGCATGCCGTTTTGAAACGCAAATTCATTGATCTGCGACTCCAACTCTAAGACTTGGTTAATCCCACTCTTTCCTGAACGATAAATCTTTCGGTCATCAGCAAACCAAAGCGCACCATCAGGACCTTCAATAGTTTGCCGAATTCGTCCTGATAGGGTGTGTGAGTCATAACTACTAAAGGTCACTCGTTCAAATTTTTTACTAAATAGCGAGTAATAACGAATACCTTGGTTAGTCGCAATCCACATCCCTCCCATATTGTCACTCAACAACGAATAAATCTTCGTGTTATCTAACTCTAACTCAAGAAAACTTGCAGGCGCGACTTCGGTGACCTCACCTGAAAAAAATGAGTACAAATAAAGGCCATGCTCTGTCCCCACCCAGTACTCTTGATTTGTCTCTGCGAATGTCAAAACATGTGAGCCGCCAATTCTAATCACTTCTTTATCAGGCTGGTAAATGTTGAAAATTAAAGCGCCACGCAATGTACCTATCAAAATTTCTCTTCGCGTGTGTGAATAATAGACTTTCTCAATGTAGTTTTGACCTGAGGCAGCGACATGGTCAAACTTATCACCTTCAGAAAGATAGAAGCCGGAAGTCGTTGCTAGTGCCCACTTCGTTTCAACTAGCACCGCATCATTAATGTAAACGTAGCTATTATTACTATGTTGATAGAGCTGCAATAGAGAGAAAGAGTTTAACTCGCTAGTGTCGATATTGTAGGTATAGAAATGCGCGCCATCACTCACCCAAATATAGTTCTTTGAAGACCCTATTTTTCTTATTTGTGAGCCTGGATTTAAACTAAAGACTAAACGTCGCTCCTGATTTGGATAAGTTCGATAGACCTCATTTTCAATAAAGGTCCAAAAAGCACCTTTATGATAAGCCAACTGCTTGGCCGACGTTTGTAGGAAGCTACCTGATTTAGGCAATATAGTTTGACCATCGTAAAACAGGACTCTCCCGTGTACGTCATGAATCCACAAACCGCCCTTTTCACCCAAGAACAACTTTTTAGCCGCGATAAAAGTACCCTTTGCCTGAGTTGGCAAAGGGTAAAAGATTGCATTTGCATTATGAAGCGCAAATGCTTGGTAGGATAAGATAAAGCCCAACAGAGCAAGGGCTAATTGGCGTAGCAAGACGAAAACCTTTTGTATCAATTTGTGCTCTGAAAGTGACCGTTCATCGTTTGTAAAACATGGATTTATACGGTTATTTTGAGCTGATAATTATTGGTAATGATATCTCAATTACTTTCTGAGAAAAGGCTCGCCTTACCAAAGGTTGTAATTCTTACTACTGGATCACGTTAAAAAGACTACTCCTACATTACGACAGCACTTAATCTGACTTTTTGTTCAAGCATTGCTCAAAACTATTCGCCATATTGTTGAGAAAAGTAAAGTAACTGCCAGGTTTTGCTTCAATTGTACTCCCTAACGGGTCAAGCTCGCCTTTAGCGACATCACTGCCTCTCATTACGCTCTGAACGACAGCCGGGGTAAACTGAGGTTCAGAAAATACACAAGCCACATCTCCACCACTTAGCTTTTGACGAATTTGAATTAAGGTCTTCGCTCCTGGCTTGCGTTCTGGGCTCACAGTAAAATGCCCCATTTGATTTAGTTCATAACGATCTTCGAAATAACCGTAAGCATCATGGAATACAAAGTAACCTTTGCTTTTTACTGGTGCCAGCTTCTGCTTTATCTGTTGGTCAGTGTCTTTTAGCTCGAGTTCAAACTTTTTGAGGTTCGCTTGATATTGAGCTGCATTTTCCGGATCAAGTGATACAAGTTGATTCACAACAGCCTTGGCCACTTGTTGTGCTTGGCTTACACCTAGCCAAAAGTGCGGATCATGTGAGCCATGATCGTGCCCATCATGGTCATGGTTGTGCTCACTATCAAATTCACGCAATTCTAGATTTGGAATTTGACTAATAGTCAAAGTATTCGATCTATCCGAAACAACTTTCTCTAGAAACGGTTCAAGATCATGTCCGTACCAGATAACCAAATCAGCCGAAGCGACCTTTTTAACATCCGATGGACGCAAAGCATAGTCATGGGGTGATGTGTTAGACTGCAATAGCACGTCTGGTGAAGTTACTCCTTGAGTAAGCTCTGTTACTAACAACTGAATAGGTTTGATACTCGTCAGTACCGTTACCGCCTGTGCTGGCAGTGTTAACATTGCTGAGGCAGCAAGAATTAATGCTCTTTTCATAGTTTTACTTGGGATATGGCGTGGAAAGTGAGATAATGTTACATTATAACATTATTGATTTGCAAATGAGTTTCATTCATGTCTTCCTTAGTCCATCTTGAGCAGTTATGCGTCGAGTTCGATGGCCGCAGAGTTCTCGATAACATTAGTATGGAATTAGAAAAGGGCAAAATAACTACCCTAATTGGTCCCAATGGAGCGGGAAAATCAACGTTAGTCAAAGTTATCTTAGGTCTTCAAAAGCCAACTAGCGGCAAGTTGAACCGACAAAGAAAACTGAAAATTGGTTACGTTCCTCAAAAGTTGAAGCTCAATGACTCCCTTCCATTGAATGTAACCCGCTTTCTAAATTTAGCAGGAAAATACAGTAAGCAGGAGTGCATTGATGCATTACGGCTTGTTGGCGCTGAACATTTACTTAATAGTAATATGCATCGCTTATCCGGTGGTGAAAACCAACGAGTGTTACTGGCTCGCGCTCTGCTTCAACGTCCTCAGCTATTGGTATTAGACGAACCAGCTCAGGGGGTGGATATCCAAGGTCAAATCGATCTCTATGACTTAATTGAGAGCATTCGTCACCGCTTTGATTGTGGCGTATTTATGGTATCGCATGACTTACATTTAGTGATGGCGAAAACGGACGATGTTATTTGTCTGCATCACCATGTTTGCTGCTCAGGTTCACCTGCCACTATTACTCAGCACCCTTCTTACATCGCACTATTTGGCAATGCAGCGAGAGAGTCTCTCGCGTTTTATCATCACGACCATGAGCACCATCATCACGATTTATCCGGAACGCCAGTAAGCGGTGATGCGATATCATGCTCCCACCATAAACACGGACATCACCATCATGATTGAGTTTCTCCTACCTTCTATTCTTGCTGGTATTGGTATCGCGATCATTGCCGGTCCACTTGGGTCATTTGTCGTTTGGCGTAAAATGGCTTACTTCGGAGATACCCTAGCTCATGCATCGTTAATGGGCCTAGCGCTGGGCTTCTTGCTCAACGTAAATCTCTACCTTGCGCTACTCGTCTGCTGTTTAGCTCTGGCCGTTTTGCTTGTCACTCTGCAAAAGCAACAACTTGTGGCTACAGACACGTTGTTAGGTATCTTGGCACACAGTGCACTCTCTATCGGTTTAGTATCGGTTAGCTTTTTGGAAAACGTGCGCGTCGATTTAATGAGCTACCTATTTGGGGACTTACTTGCCGTCTCTCCACAAGATCTGATGTTTATTTACGCAGGTGTTGTTGCGGTAAGCGCGTGTTTGTACGTCTTCTGGCGCCCACTGCTTTCTAGCACTGTTAGTGAAGAACTTGCCGCTGTTGAGGGCGTGAATACAGACTTAGTTAGATTGGTGTTAATGCTAATGGTGGGTGTAGTAATCGCAGTAGGTATGAAGTTCGTTGGCGCGTTGATCATGACTTCGCTCCTAATTATCCCAGCAGCAACAGCACGTAAAGTCTCTTCATCACCAGAGCAAATGGCATTGTTCGCATCCATTATTGGCTCTGTGGCAGTACTGATGGGGCTTAGCCTATCATGGCACTTCGATACACCGGCCGGCCCTTCCGTAGTGATCAGCGCAACATCCTTATTTATGCTGAGCCAGCTGATTAAAAGCAAAGCATAATCGCATTGAGTATTAAACGCGAAAGACCTTGCTAACAACAAACATAAATCCACGGAAACGGAAAAAGAAAAGCCTGCGAAATCGCAGGCTTTTTAATACTTATTAAGTAGTGTGGTCGATTACCAACCCGTCACTTCACGTAGACCTTGGCCAATCTCTGCTAGAGATTTCACAGTTTTAACGCCAGCCGCTTCTAGTGCAGCGAATTTGTCTTCAGCAGTACCTTTACCACCAGAGATAATCGCACCAGCATGGCCCATACGCTTACCAGGAGGTGCAGTTACACCAGCAATGTAAGAAACCACTGGCTTCGTTACATTTTCTTTAATGTATGCTGCTGCTTCTTCTTCTGCAGTACCACCGATCTCACCGATCATAACGATCGCTTCTGTCTCAGGGTCTTCTTGGAACAGTTTTAGGATATCAATGAAGTTTGAACCCGGGATTGGGTCACCACCGATACCAACACAAGTAGACTGGCCGAAACCTTCGTCAGTGGTTTGTTTAACTGCTTCGTAAGTTAGAGTACCGCTACGAGATACAATACCTACTTTTCCTTTCTTGTGGATGTGACCAGGCATGATACCGATCTTACACTCATCAGGAGTGATAACGCCCGGACAGTTAGGGCCAATCATGCGAACGCCAGTTTCTTCTAGCTTCACTTTTACGTCGATCATATCTGTAGTAGGGATACCTTCAGTAATCGTTACGATTAGCTCGATACCCGCGTCAATCGCTTCTAGGATTGCATCTTTACAGAAAGGTGCTGGTACGTAGATGACTGTCGCTGTTGCGCCAGTCGCTTCTACTGCTTCGCGTACTGTGTTGAATACAGGTAGACCTAGGTGAGTTTGGCCGCCTTTACCTGGAGACACACCACCAACCATTTGCGTACCGTATGCGATAGCTTGCTCTGAGTGGAAAGTACCTTGACCACCAGTGAACCCCTGACAGATTACTTTAGTGTCTTTGTTAATTAATACAGACATTATTTAGCCTCCGCAGCAGCAACAACTTTCTGAGCAGCATCAGTTAGCGACTCAGCAGCAATGATATCAACATCAGAATTAGCAAGAACTTCGCGACCTAGGTCAGCGTTAGTACCTTCAAGACGAACAACAACAGGTACGCTTACGCCTACCTCTTTAACCGCACCGATAATACCTTCTGCGATCATGTCACAACGTACAATACCACCGAAGATGTTAACAAGTACCGCTTTCACATTGTCATCAGATAGGATGATCTTGAATGCTTCAGCAACACGCTCTTTCGTCGCGCCGCCACCTACATCTAAGAAGTTAGCTGGTTTGCCGCCGTGTAGGTTTACGATATCCATCGTACCCATTGCTAGGCCTGCACCGTTAACCATACAGCCAACGTTACCGTCTAGTGCTACGTAGTTCAGCTCCCACTGAGCTGCGTGTGCTTCACGCTCATCTTCTTGTGAAGGATCGTGCATTTCACGAAGCTTAGGCTGACGATACAGTGCGTTTGAGTCGATGTTGATCTTACCGTCAAGACATAGCAAGTTGCCTTCGCCAGTAATCACAAGTGGGTTGATCTCTAGCAGAGCAAGATCGTACTGAGAGAACATAGTGCCAAGACCCATAAAGATCTTAACGAATTGTTTGATTTGGTCGCCTTCAAGACCAAGTTTGAACGCTAGCTCACGACCTTGGTAAGCTTGTGGACCTACTAGTGGGTCAATTGCTGCTTTGTGGATGAGTTCCGGCGTTTCTTCCGCAACTTTTTCAATTTCCACACCACCTTCGGTAGAAGCCATGAAAACGATCTTACGGCTAGCACGGTCAACTACCGCACCTAGGTATAGTTCGTTCGCAATATTTGAAGCTTCTTCAACAAGGATTTTTGTTACTGGCTGACCGTTAGCGTCAGTTTGGTAAGTCACTAGGTTTTTACCTAACCACTTCTGTGCAAACTCTTTAACGCCTTCTTTTGTATCGTGTAGCTCTACGCCACCCGCTTTACCACGGCCACCAGCGTGAACCTGACATTTAACTACTTTCTTGGCTGTACTAATACGGCCTGCGGCTTCAAAAGCTTCTTGTGGTGTATCACACGCGTAGCCTTCTGGCACAGGCAAACCGAATTCTGCAAACAGCTGTTTGGCTTGGTATTCATGCAAATTCATTTCGATATTCCGTTTGTTTTTCCCTTAAGGGATTTATTATTTCCATAACGCTGCAGTCTTGGCTGCTTGTACGTCTGTAGGGTCTTCTCAAATCAATCCTTCATCATGAGTTCTCATACTGAAGGATTCAAATGAAGGCCAAACGTTGAGCTAGTCTAGCCATTGAAATTTTTAACGTCTAGCTACCTACGATAACTAGACGTTTTAGCGATATTAAACGTCTAATAGGAGACGTGCTGGGTCCTCTAGTAACTCTTTAATCGTTACTAGGAAGCCAACTGATTCACGACCATCAATTAGGCGGTGATCGTAAGATAACGCTAGGTACATCATCGGCAAGATTTCAACTTTGCCATCCACTGCCATCGGACGCTCTTGGATCTTATGCATACCAAGAATCGCTGATTGAGGTGGGTTGATGATTGGTGTAGACATTAGTGAACCGAACACACCACCGTTTGTGATAGTGAAGTTACCGCCCATTAGCTCGTCTACCGTTAGCTTGCCATCACGACCTTTAATAGCCAGCTCTTTGATGCCTTTTTCAACATCAGCGAAACCAAGCTTGTCACAGTCTTTTAGGACAGGTGTAACTAGACCACGTGGAGTTGATACCGCCATGCTAATGTCGAAGTAGTTGTGGTAAACAATGTCATCGCCATCAATCGAAGCATTTACTTCTGGGTAACGCTTAAGCGCTTCTGTTACTGCTTTCACGTAGAAAGACATGAAGCCCAAACGAATACCGTGACGCTCTTCGAACTGATCTTTGTACTGCTTACGAAGGTCCATGATTGGTTTCATGTTCACTTCGTTAAACGTCGTTAGCATTGCCGTGTTGTTCTTCGCTTCTAGCAGACGGTTAGCGACTGTCTTACGAAGGCGAGTCATTGGAACACGCTTCTGACTGCGAGCCGCTGCCGGCACGTCAACCACTGCTGGCGAGTCTTCTTTTGACGCAGATTTAGCGTTCGCAAGATGCGCTTCAATATCTTCACGCGTAATACGACCACCAACACCAGTGCCTTTCACTTGGCTTGCTTCTAAGCCATGTTCAGCCAACAAACGGCGCACTGCTGGGCTTAATGCGTCATTACTTTCTTCGCTAAGCGCAGCTTTGTGACGCTTATCAGGAGATGCTTCAGTACCTTCTGTTTTGTCTGCAGTTGGTTCACCTGCAACTGCGCCTGGCTTCAATTTAGCAATGATTTGTTTAGAAAGTACTGTCGCACCTTCTGCTTCAACAATAGCTTCCAAAACGCCAGCTTCCGGAGCTGGAACTTCTAGCACAACTTTGTCTGTTTCGATGTCAACCAAAACCTCGTCACGCTCTACTGCGTCGCCCGGTTGTTTGTGCCATGTCGCTACGGTTGCATCAGCAACTGATTCAGGTAAATCTGGAACCAGAATTTCAATTGTCATATCTGTTTCTTCCTTTAACTTCTAGTTCTTAATTCGAAGTTTTTGAGTTCACGTTCAGAGCGTCTTCAACCAACGCTTTTTGTTGTTTCAAGTGCACCGACATGTAGCCAACTGCTGGCGAAGCAGAAGCTGGGCGACCTGCGTATTTAAGATTTGCACCTGCAGGAATAGCGGCACGGAAGTTATGTTGGCTACAGTACCAAGCACCTTGGTTCTGAGGTTCTTCCTGACACCACACGAAGTCTTCAACGTTAGTGTATTGAGCAATTGCTGTTTGTACTTCTTCCATTGGGAATGGGTAAAGCTGTTCAATACGCACGATAGCAACATCGTCTTGCTCGTTGTTACGGCGCTGCTCTAGTAGGTCAAAGTAAACCTTACCAGCACAGAACACGACACGTTTCACTTTGCTTGGTTCTAAATCATCTACTTCTGGAATTGCAGATTGGAATGTACCATCCGCCAAGTCTTCAATCGTTGAAGTACATAGAGGGTGGCGCAGCAAAGATTTCGGTGACATAACAATGAGAGGTCGACGCATTGGGCGTACAACCTGACGACGAATCATGTGGTACACCTGAGCCGGTGTTGAAGGAACCACAACCTGCATATTTTGCTCAGCACAAAGCTGAAGGTAACGCTCTAAACGTGCAGATGAGTGCTCAGGACCTTGACCTTCATAACCATGAGGTAGAAGCATAGTAAGACCGCACAAACGCGCCCACTTTTGCTCGCCTGACGAGATAAACTGGTCGATAACAACTTGTGCACCGTTGGCAAAATCACCAAATTGTGCTTCCCAGATAGTTAAACCACCTGGTTCGGCTGTTGCGTAACCGTATTCAAACGCCAACACAGCTTCTTCTGACAATACTGAGTCAAAGACTTGGAATGGCCCTTGGTTGTCATGAATATTCGCTAATGGAATGTAAGTGCTTGCATCGGTTTGGTTATGAAGAACCGAGTGACGGTGGAAGAAAGTACCACGACCCGAGTCCTGACCAGAAAGACGAATACGCTTGCCATCGTCAACCAATGTAGCATATGCCAATGTTTCAGCCATACCCCAGTCAATAGCTTTTTCACCGGTCATCATTGCTAGACGATCGTTGTATAGCTTATTAACACGGCTTTGCAGTTTATGGCTTTCTGGGTACTGACACAGACGATTGCCTAGCTCAATAAGGCGTGTCTTGTCGTATTTTGAATCCCACTCCATATCCCATTCGTGCCCTAAGTAAGGGGACCAGTCTACAGAGTGCAACGCCATTGGACGCCATTCTTTAACAACCACTTCACCGCGATCTAATGCATCGCGATACTCATTGACTAACTGAGTCGCTGTCTCGATATCTGATTCATTTTTATCGATCAGAACATCTGCATACAATTTGCGTGGTGTAGGATGCTTTTTGATTTTCTGGTACATCAAAGGCTGAGTCGCATTTGGCTCATCCGCCTCATTGTGACCGTGGCGACGGTAACATACAAGATCGATCACGACATCACGCTTGAACTCGTTACGGTAATCCAATGCAATGCGAGTAACAAAAGCAACTGCTTCTGGGTCATCTGCATTTACATGGAAAATTGGCGCCTGCACCATCTTCGCGATATCGGTACAGTACATCGTAGAACGCGTGTCACGAGGATTAGACGTCGTAAAGCCTACTTGGTTGTTGATGACGATACGTACCGTACCACCAACTTGGAACCCACGAGCAAGAGACATGTTGAACGTTTCGGCAACCACACCCTGACCAGCGATTGCAGAATCACCATGGATGGTGATAGGAAGTACTTTGCTACCTTGATTATCACCCAAGCGGTCTTGACGTGCTCGAACTGAGCCCATGACTACCGGGTTTACGATTTCTAGGTGTGATGGGTTAAATGCAAGCGCTAAGTGAACATCACCGCCTGGAGTCGCAAAATCAGCAGAGAAACCTTGGTGATATTTCACATCACCCGTCCCCCAAGTTTCGTCGTGTTTACCGGCGAACTCATCAAACAGGTCTTGAGGTTTCTTACCAAGTACGTTCACCAGCATGTTCAAACGACCGCGGTGAGCCATACCGATAACCACTTCACGCATCCCAC
>NZ_JADDYG010000236.1:43774-50646 GCF_015163535.1 Vibrio sp. OPT46
TTGTACCCGCATGACGGATCAACTCTTTCGTCATCGGAATCAGCGCATCACCACCTTCTAAAGAGAAACGTTTTGCACCTGGGAATTTCGCCCCGAGGTAACGCTCCAAACCTTCAGCGGCTGTTAGCTCTTCTAGGAATGTGCGCTTCTCATCTTTGTTGAATGATGGCTGGCCTACGACAGACTCAAGGCGTTGCTGAATCCAACGCTTTTGCTCTGTGTCAGTCATGTGCATGTATTCAGCACCGATGGAACCGCAATAAGTTTTGTTGAGGGCTTCATAGATATCTTTCAACTTCATGGTTTCTTGCCCAACAGCAAAAGAACCTACGTTGAAAGTTTCTTCGAAGTCATCTTCGGTAAGATTATGAAAAGCAGGGTCTAACTCCGCCACTGTTGGGCGTTGCCATAGACCTAGTGGGTCTAATTCTGCAGCTTCATGCCCGCGGAAACGGTATGCGTTGATTAGCTGTAGAACTTTTACTTGTTTTGCATCGACATCTGGGTCACTAACTTGGACATTGTAATGCTTTGTTTCTCTAGCGAGTCGTCGGAAGTAGTCGCGGACACGTGAATGTGGTTGTTCTGCCACTTCTTCTGATGGCTTAGGCAAGCCTTCAAAAACACGTTTCCACTCCTCACTTACCAGATCGGGATCACTTAGATACAGTTCGTAGAGGTCCTCTACATACGTTGCATTGGCGCCAGCCAAGTGTGAAGACTCGAGCCATGCCTTCATCACGCCGTTGTGCATATTTTCCCTTAACCAGTAGTTTTCACGTTTGCTTCGGTCTTTGCCGAGCTATAAGAGCCGACTAAAAATACGGTCGGCAATTTTTGTATTCTTTACTCGAATATTACTGAAGCAGTGAAGCGGTCATATCGGGTGATCCGCAACACTGCGACACTCCTAAGAGCGAGTAAATTAAACCGAACGATTAACCAACATCGACTTAATGTGACCGATGGCTTTCGTCGGATTTAATCCCTTAGGACAAACACTTACACAATTCATGATGCCATGGCAACGAAAAACGCTAAATGCATCATCAAGATCAGACAAACGTTCATCTGTTGCCGTATCGCGGCTATCAATTAGCCAACGGTACGCTGCGAGAAGACCAGCTGGGCCGATGAATTTATCAGGGTTCCACCAGAATGATGGGCAAGACGTTGTACAACATGCACACATGATACATTCGTACAATCCATCTAAATGCGCACGATCATCAGGCGATTGTAGGTTCTCACGTGATGGTGGTAATGCACCATCATCAATCAAGAATGGTTTAACTTTCGCATAGTTATCATAGAACTGCGTCATGTCAACGATAAGATCGCGCACGACAGGTAACCCTGGTAGTGGACGAATAACTATCTTATCGCCTTGTAGAGCAGATAACGGTGTGATACACGCTAGGCCGTTTTTACCATTCATATTCAAACCATCAGAACCACATACCCCTTCACGGCATGAGCGACGGAACGCGATGCTTGGATCTTGCTCTTTTAGCAGAATCAATGCATCAAGCACCATCATGTCTGAGCCTTCGTCTACCTCAAGGGTATACTCTTTCATGTAAGGCTTGGTATCCACATCCGGATTGTAACGGTATAAAGAGAAGTTTAATTTCATAGTCGTATCCTCCCTTTAGTATGTACGTACTTTCGGCGGGAAAGCTTCACGATGCGTTGGCGTCATGTTTACATCACGCTTAGTCATCGCTTCTGTTTCCGGATTGTAGATAGAGTGGCATAGCCAGTTCTCATCATCACGCTCAGGGAAATCGAAACGAGCATGTGCGCCACGACTCTCTGTACGGTAGTTTGCTGCAACGGCAGTTGAAAACGCGGTTTCCATCAGGTTATCAAGTTCTAGACACTCAATACGCTGCGTGTTGAACTCTGAAGACTTGTCCGCTAGATGCGCATCTTTCAAACGTTCGCGAATCACTTTCAACTCTTCTAGACCGGTTGCCATCGCATCGCCTTCACGGAATACCGAGAAGCTGTTTTGCATGCATGCTTGTAGGTCTTTACGAATCTGAACTGGATCTTCACCACCAGTGCTGTTTTCCCAACGCATAGTACGCGCTAGAGACGCTTCAATATCAGATTCTGTTGCAGGACGAGCTTCTGCTTGCGCTGCTAGCGTTTCGCCAAGGTGCAAGCCAGTAGCACGACCAAATACGACCAAGTCTAGTAATGAGTTGCCGCCCAGACGGTTAGCACCGTGTACCGATACAGAAGCAATCTCACCACATGCGTAAAGGCCTTGTACTTCCATCTCGCTACCGTCGGCCTTCTGCTTAATTGCTTGGCCAGAGACTTGAGTAGGTACACCACCCATCATGTAGTGACAAGTTGGAATTACTGGAATTGGCTCTTTCACTGGGTCAACGTGTGCAAATGTACGAGACAGTTCACAGATACCTGGTAGACGTGATTCAAGTACTTCTTTACCAAGGTGATCAAGTTTCAACTTGATATGTGGACCCCAAGGACCATCACAGCCGCGGCCTTCACGAATTTCAATCATCATTGAACGAGCAACCACGTCACGACCAGCAAGGTCTTTCGCGTTTGGTGCGTAGCGCTCCATGAAGCGTTCACCATCTTTATTTAGAAGGTAACCACCTTCACCACGACAACCTTCCGTCACTAGAACACCCGCGCCAGCAATACCTGTTGGGTGGAACTGCCACATTTCCATGTCTTGCATTGGAACGCCTGCGCGAAGTGCCATACCAACGCCATCACCCGTGTTGATGTGCGCGTTAGTGGTCGATGCGTAAATACGACCTGCACCACCTGTAGCTAGAATGGTTGCTTTCGATTTGAAGTAACAGATTTCACCCGTTTCCATACAAATCGCAGTACAACCCATGATTGCGCCGTCTTGGTTTTTCACAAGATCCAAAGCGTACCACTCCGAGAAGATGGTTGTTTTGTGTTTTACGTTTTGCTGGTAAAGCGTGTGAAGAAGTGCGTGACCAGTACGGTCTGCAGCAGCGGCTGTACGAGCAGCCTGCTCACCACCAAACTCTTTAGATTGGCCACCGAATGGACGTTGGTATATGGTACCGTTATCAAAACGAGAGAATGGAAGACCCATTTTTTCAAGCTCGATAACTGACTCAGGACCATTTTTACACATGTATTCAATCGCGTTCTGGTCACCGATGTAGTCGGAACCTTTAACGGTATCGTACATGTGCCATTGCCAATCGTCTTTGTGCGAGTTACCCAGAGCAACGGTAATGCCGCCCTGTGCAGACACAGTATGAGAACGTGTTGGAAATACTTTTGACAACAAAGCACATGATAGGCCTTGCTCTGAAATTTGTAGTGCAGCGCGCATACCTGCACCACCAGCGCCGATTACTACGGCATCAAACTCACGAACTGGAATAGACACTTACGCACCCCACAGAATAAATAGACCAGAGAAGACATAGCCGAATAGCACGGCAATAACACCAAGTTGTAGTGCGCCACGTAGTTTCGCGCACTTAATGTAATCAGTTAATACTTGCCACAAACCAACCCAAGCGTGAATCAGGATCGAGACAAGTGCCAACATGGTGAATACTTTAGTGAAGGTACCACCAAAGAATTGGGTCCAAGATGCGTAAGAGATATCTGAAAATGCACAGAAGCTAATCAGATAAATCGTGTATAGCGTCATAATGATTGCAGTTGCACGAATTAGTAGGAAATCGTGTACACCATTACGACCAAATGAAGATACGTGTTTTACCATACCAAGATCCCCGCCAATAATGATAATACTGCTGTTGCACCAAACGCGACTTTAGCGCTCATCGTGCCTGAATCTAGTTCTTCAAAGTGACCTAGATCCATCAATAAGTGACGGATACCACCTGCGATGTGGTAGGCAAGTGCAGTAAGAATTCCCCACAGGATGAATTTTACGAAGAAGCTATCGACGATGTCAGCGGCTTCCATAAAACCCATTGGGGATGACAGAGAAATGGATAGTAACCACAGTAATATACCCACCGCAACAAACGTAATTACCCCAGACACACGGTGTAGGATGGATGCGATTGCTGTGATAGGAAAGTGGATGGTCTGTAAATCTAAATTAACAGGTCTTGACTTTCTTTCTTTCACGGGCTTGCTCACTCAGCTCCATTGAGCATTTATTGTTATAACCAATTTCAGCTTCCAAACGTACAAAAGTTAACATCCATTTAACAAATATCGCGAGTAACCACTCAGATAATTGTAAACAAGTTGTTAACAAACGGAATCCAGCAACAAACCTCACTCTTTGTTTCTAGCCCCGAATTTATAAGGATTTAACTAAAATTTTCTTTGCCAATATACGGCGAGCAACATTCTAATACAATTGGTGTAACAAATTATGCTACATAGAACAGATTTTTAACGATTTTCATGAGAAAAATCATAACAAGTGCACACAAAGATGGAGAAAAATTGACTTTAAGCTTTAACAACAGTACAAAAATGGCACATAAACATCCTGGACGGATTAAATAATAAACAAAGGAGATTGTTATGGCGGATAAGAAAGCGACCCTTCATGTTGAAGGTCAAGCGCCAATCGAACTGCCAATTATGGACGGTACGCTAGGTACACCTGTAATTGACGTTCGTAAGCTGGGAGCCAATGGTTACTTTACTTTTGACCCAGGTTTTCTTGCCACTGCATCTTGTGAATCATCAATCACGTACATCGATGGCGGCAAAGGTATTCTTTTGCACCGCGGTTTCCCGATTGATCAATTAGCCAATAACGCAGATTACTTAGAAGTATGTTACATCCTTCTTTATGGTGAAGCCCCTACCCGAGAACAATACGAGCAATTCAAAACGACCGTTACTCGTCACACAATGGTACACGAGCAAATCGCAAGCTTTTTCCATGGCTTCCGACGCGATGCTCATCCAATGGCGGTAATGTGTGGTGTAGTTGGAGCACTTGCAGCCTTCTATCACGACTCTCTTGACATTAACAACGACGAACACCGCGAAATTGCAGCGTACCGTCTGCTGTCAAAAATGCCAACACTGGCGGCGATGTGTTACAAATACTCTATCGGTCAGCCATTTATTTACCCTCGTAACGACCTTAGCTACGCAGAGAATTTCTTGCATATGATGTTCGCAAACCCTTGCGAAGAGTATGAAGTAAATCCTGTGGTTGCCCGTGCGATGGATAAGATTTTCACTCTACACGCGGATCACGAACAGAATGCGTCGACATCAACTGTTCGCCTAGCTGGCTCTTCTGGTGCGAACCCATTTGCATGTATTGCCGCTGGTATTGCATCCCTTTGGGGGCCTGCTCACGGTGGCGCAAACGAAGCCTGCTTGAGAATGCTAGAAGAGATTGGCAGCGTCGATAACATCCCTGAATATGTAGACCGCGCGAAAGACAAAGATGACCCATTCCGCTTAATGGGCTTTGGTCACCGCGTTTACAAGAACTACGACCCACGTGCGACAGTAATGCGCGAAACGTGTCATGAAGTTCTCAAAGAGCTAAACATTCAAGACCCTCTGCTAGACGTTGCAATGGAACTTGAGCGCATTGCACTTTCTGATGAGTACTTCGTGTCTAAGAAGCTGTACCCGAACGTAGACTTCTACTCAGGTATCATTCTTAAAGCGATTGGTATTCCAGTTTCTATGTTTACGGTTATCTTCGCGATTTCTCGTACCATCGGCTGGATTGCTCACTGGAACGAAATGCACAGCGATCCACTGAACCGCATCGGTCGTCCTCGTCAGCTATACACTGGCGAAACACAACGTGAGTTTTCTCCACTTCACGAACGTGAATGATCTTTTAGTACGAAGATAGACAAACAAAAGGGTTGAGATTTTCGTCTCAACCCTTTTTTCTTTTTTGCGTTTAACGTTATTAATGGAGAACGCTAAACCGGATTATCAATATCGATAAACTCCACATGTAGGCCATATTCATCCGCTAGCCATTTGCCTAAGGCCTGAACACCATAACGCTCAGTAGCATGATGACCTGCAGCAAAGTAATGAATGTCCATTTCACGAGCAGTATAAGTGGTGCGCTCTGAAATTTCTCCAGAGATAAATGCATCCAGCCCGTGCTGTACAGCAAGTTCAATGAAATCCTGCCCTCCACCAGTACACCAGCCGACTGTCTCAATCATCTTATCAGTATTCTCTGGAGCGATATGCAGAGGCTCTCTTTCAAGAACTTGGTTGATCTTACTCGCAAATTCAACACCAGACATCGGCTTTTTCAAGCGCCCAAACATAGCAACTGACTGAGGGTGCCCTTCAAGCCCACCTTCTACTTCGATTTCAAGTAAGCGAGCTAATTCAGCGTTGTTGCCTAGCTCTGGATGAATATCTAGAGGAAGGTGATAACCATATAAGTTGATATCATTTTTGATCAGGCTACGAATTCGTTTACCTTTCATGCCACGAATTGGCTCAGGCTCACCTTTCCAAAAATAGCCATGATGAACAAGCAATGCGTCTGCATTAAGCTCAATCGCTTTATCGATTAAGGCTTGAGAGGCGGTTACGCCAGTGATAACACGCTTTACCGCTGATTTCCCTTCTACCTGTAACCCATTTGGTGCGTAATCTTTAATTAACTGCGGTGACAGTTTGTCATTAAGAATCTGTTCTAGCTTTAAGTTATTCATTATTACTTCCAATTTCTAGCGCATGTAAACCTAAATAACCTCTCGATGGAATCAGACGAAAGAGTGCAACCTAGTTGATACAACAACGTTTTGACATCTGGCACCTTGATATCATTTAGGTCTTTAAAGTGTATCTCGAACCCTAATATCGATGCTAGCCACCCTACCCTCAAAAGCAAATTTAGT
>NZ_JADDYG010000236.1:50656-52814 GCF_015163535.1 Vibrio sp. OPT46
GCAACGTTTTTGACATCTGGCACCTTGATATCATTTAGGTCTTTAAAGTGTATCTCGAACCCTAATATCGATGCTAGCCACCCTACCCTCAAAAGCAAATTTAGTTACAATAACAAAGCTTGTCGCCTCACCATAGATTTAGGGATACGGATGAACCAACTGCAACGCTTTTACCAATGGATCGCCACTTCACCTCCGCTTTTCAAGTTACGCCCTCCGTTTGCAACCTTAGAAGATGTCTCGGTCAAACCTTTGAATAGCTCAGAACAATACAATGGTAATCCGAGACTGGGTTTTTTATATCAGCACCTATGCACTGCGGCTCTTTCTAATTCAGGACGATATCAGATTATTGCCGAAGAAATTCAGTTAAACGACGCTGAAGGTAAGACCATTGGTGCTGTCGATTTGGTGTTGAGGAATACAGAATCAAATCAGATAGAACATTGGGAAGTGGCGATTAAGTTTTATCTTCTTTACAACGGCATTTGGTATGGCCCGAATGCTCACGACCAGTTACATGCAAAATTGGATAGAATGCTCACGCATCAGCTGAAAATGAGCGATCGCCCGGAATTTCAAAAAATAATTCCTTTAAACGACTCTCCAGAAGAGCGCCTAATGATGCAAGGACGACTCTATATTAATCCGTTTACTCCAGAGCCAACTCCTAAGGAGTGCTTGGGTTATGAATTAAATCCAAGTCAGATTAGTGGTTACTGGTGCTATCAAAGTCAATGGGATTTAATTGGTAAACCCCTTTATCATTTACATAAACCATGCTGGGCGATCGGTACAGACGATTTCTCTCAACCTATTGAAAAGCCTTTAGATCGATTCATACACGCACAAACGGAAGACGGTCAATTCTGGTTTGTGGTACCAGATTCATGGCCCGGAGATAAAGCGGTTCGGGGCACTTAAACATGAAAGGGTTGATGTTTTCACATCAACCCTTTGCTAGATACATTGACCATTGGATGTTTTACAAACCAGCGGCTGCAAATACTTGATTAACTATTTCTTGTGCTTCAGCTTCGATTTGTTTCAGATGTTCTTCACCTTTGAAGCTTTCACAGTAAATCTTGTAGATATCTTCTGTACCTGATGGACGAGCAGCGAACCAACCGTTAGCTGTCGTTACTTTAAGGCCACCAATCGCAGCACCATTGCCTGGTGCATGCGTTAGACGAGCAGTGATCGCATCACCTGCTAGAGTTTCAGCCGCAACCATTTCTGGTGACAACTTCTTCAATACGTCTTTTTGTGGGCCATTTGCTACAGCTTGAATACGGTTGTACTTCGACTCACCGTGCTTCGCCGCTAGCTCTTCATAGTAATCTTGAGGGTTCTTACCCGTTACCGCAGTGATCTCTGCTGCTAGAAGGCATAGCAAGATGCCATCTTTGTCTGTTGACCAAGGCGTGCCATCTTTACGAAGGAATGACGCACCAGCACTTTCTTCGCCGCCGAAACCAAACTTACCAGTGTACAGACCGTCTACAAACCATTTGAAACCAACAGGCACTTCACATAGCTCACGACCTAGATCCGCAACAACACGGTCAATCAGCGCACTTGAAACTAGTGTTTTACCAACAGCGACATCTTTACCCCACTCGTCACGATGACGGTACAAGTAGTCAATACAAACGGCTAAGAAGTGGTTCGGGTTCATCAAACCTTTTGGCGTAACGATACCGTGACGGTCGTAATCAGGATCGTTACCAAATGCTAAATCGTATTCGTCTTTCAGTGCCAATAGACCCGCCATTGCGTAAGGAGAAGAACAGTCCATACGCACAACGCCGTCTTTATCTAGCGACATGAATTGGAAAGAAGGATCGATCGATTCACTTACTAGCGTTAGGTCTAGGTTGTATGCCTGACCAATTTGACGCCAGTAATCGATACCGCTGCCACCCAATGGATCTACACCAATCTTCAGGTTCGCTTTTTGGATTGCTTCCATATCGATAACGTTCACCAGGTCATCGATGTATGGCTTCACCAAGTCCATCTCTACAAACAGATCCGATGCTTTTGCTTCTGCTAGTGGTAGGCGTTTAACACCTTGTAAACCTTCAGCAATCAATTCGTTCGCACGATCTTCGATAGCTTGAGTCAACTCAGCTTCTGCAGGACCACCATGTGTCGG
>NZ_JADDYG010000236.1:52873-57443 GCF_015163535.1 Vibrio sp. OPT46
ATTGTATTTGATACCGCCGTCTTGTGGTGGGTTATGTGATGGGGTAATAACGATACCGTCTGCTTTTTCATCGTGTTTGATGTTGTAAGTCAGAATCGCGTGTGAAATACCCGGTGTTGGCGTGTAACCGTTGTCTTGTTGGACAATCACTTTCACACCGTTTGCAATCAGTACTTCAATCACACTTGAGAAAGCAGGCTCAGATAGCGCATGCGTGTCTTTACCCACAAACAACGGGCCAATTGTGCCTTGCTCAGCACGAACTTCTGCTACCGCTTGAGCGATCGCTAAAATGTGGTTTTCGTTAAAAGTGTGCTTGTCTGCAGTACCGCGGTGGCCAGAAGTACCAAATTGAACTTTGTGTTCTGCGTTTGCCGCGTCTGGTTGAAGTAAGAAGTAGTTAGCAACGAGTGCTGGGATATTGTGAAGATCTTCCTGCTGCGCTTTTTGCCCAGCACGAGGGTGCATAGCCATGTTTGACATCCTTTCTTTAAATACAAATAAAATTAAAAAAGCCTCATAATATCCGCTCACTGCGACGCATTATGAGGCTTCTATCAGGTTTCTTAGATTGAACCTGTTACTTTTTCTATTAAGTCAGGTTGGAACCCCATGTGTGCCATCACTTGTTCAACCATCTGTCTTTTACGACTTGTATTGTTATTCGTGATAACCCAAAACGGTGTGCCAGGAATGGCTTTTGGCTTGGTCGTATTACCGTTTGCTAGCAAGGTTTCTTCATTATCTGCAAAGTACACGCGTTTGCGTCCTTTTACATTCGTAGCCTGGGCGAAACCTTCTGGATTCAATTTATGTAAGGTCGATAATACCAACATAAAGCGATCAATCGCTTTTTTTAGACCGGCAAACTCATCAGAAATAAGCAGCGAACGCATTTCTTTCACTACATCAACAGATTCCGTTTTACCCGCATCTTTACTTACTACAATCCCTTGTGGCTTCTCTACTACAGGCGCGGCTTTAGCTTCCTGCAACTGACCATCAAGGTTTAAAAGGCGTCGCAAAATATCCGAGGCGCTTTCACCGATATGCTTAGTTTGACTAGCTATATAACGGTATAGATCCTCATCAACCTCAATTGTTTTCATTCGCTTTTCACATTCTCAATGTTTAAACTCTGGGGGATTATAACGAGATCCACGCGGATACTCCACGTTAAACCCATCACGAATAAGATAAAATGTCAGCATTACTCAACTATAAGCAGGAAGGCCAAGGCCAAACAGTTGTTTTGATTCACGGATTGTTTGGTAGTTTAAGTAATCTGGGTCTACTCGCCCGCGATCTTATTAAAGATCACACGGTGATCAGTATTGATCTGAGAAATCACGGCCTCTCTTTCCACTCCGAAGTCCATAACTATACCGATATGGCAAAAGATGTGGCTCAGCTCCTTCAGCACTTAAACGTTGAGCCATCTATTGTTATTGGGCACTCCATGGGCGGAAAAGTCGCGATGGCTCTTGTGGACATTGCTCCAAATGTAGTCAAGAAGTTAGTCGTTCTCGACATGGCGCCTGTTGCCTACACTACGAACCGTCACGATAATGTTTTTAACGGCTTACATGCTGTTATTAATGAAAAACCAGCAAATCGACAGCAAGCCATGGATATCCTAGCTCAACATATTGAACTCGATGGTGTAAGACAATTTCTCTCTAAATCACTGTACAAAAATGGCGATAAGATGGATTGGCGGTTTAACGTACCGAGCCTTTTTGATAATTATGACCAAATTATTGGCTGGCAAGAAATCACACCAACAGATATCCCAACTTTGTTTATCAAAGGCGGCGACTCTGACTACTTAATGCCAGAACATCAGCCGGCAGTGAAGCGACAATTTAACCATGCTAAAGCACACATTATCGCTGGCACTGGTCACTGGTTACACGCCGAGAAACCGACAGAAGTAATGAGAGTCATTCGAAAATACATTTCGAGTTAACAAATTCGAAAAGCAACACTAGATTATTGAAATAACCCTTCTTGTAGTGCATTAACTTTACCGTTTAACAGTGGTATAGTGCGCCCAAGATTTTTCGGCATGAAGGGCTAAAATGCTTTACGACTATATGGATATGCTCGAGTCTATTGGGCTCGATCTTCTTTTTGCTGCTATCTTTTTTTTCATCGGGATGGCGATAAAAGATGTGCTAAAGCAAGGCAATGTACCTGTTTTTGGTCGTCGTATTGTGTGGTTAGTCCTTTTCCTAGGCTGTGCTGGCTTTATTGCAAAAGGTGTAATTCAGCTAACTTGGGAAGGCTCAGGGTTAGGTTAAACCCTTAGTAGCATCGCCAATAACAAACAATGTAAAGGTATAGACTCTATGGCAAGTGTAGGTATCTTCTTCGGTAGCGACACAGGTAATACTGAAGCCGTTGCAAAGATGATTCAAAAGCAACTAGGTAAACATCTAGTTCACGTTCAAGACATCGCGAAAAGCAGCAAAGAAGACATTGATAACTTCGATCTTCTTCTTCTAGGTATCCCAACTTGGTACTACGGCGAAGCACAATGTGATTGGGATGACTTCTTCCCTGAACTTGAGCAAATCGACTTCTCTACTAAGCTAGTGGCTATCTTTGGCTGTGGCGACCAAGAAGACTACGCAGAATACTTCTGTGACGCGATGGGCACAGTCCGTGATATCGTTGAGTCTAAAGGCGGCACAATTCTTGGCCATACCTCGACAGAAGGCTACGAATTTGAAGCGTCTAAAGCACTTGTTGAAGGTGACGAAAGCCAATTCGTAGGTCTATGTATTGATGAAGACCGCCAACCAGAATTGACTGACGAGCGTGTTGAAAGCTGGGTTAAACAGATCTATGAAGAGATGTGTTTAGCTGAGCTAGAAGGCTAATCAAATTGAATGATGCAAAGACCTCCACTTGGAGGTCTTTTTGTATGTATTGTCACACAGCATCGGTAAGTACTTCCTCTTCGCGATACTGAGGTTTCTTTCTTACATAAAGCTTGCGTTGAACCTCTGAAACCACATTCCCCTGTTTATCTTTTACATGAGTAATAAACTCAGGAAAACACTTTTCTCCATTCCGTGTCATTTGATAAATGTTTTCCAGCATCCCTTCAGTGACCTCAAATTCTGCAAACAAATCACTTTGCCCCGGCTTAATAAAGTTAATGCTTGCCTCTTTATCCCACACATAATATTCCTCTCGTAGAATCCCCATCAGCATCAACGAGTAAATAGGATCAGTTAAAGAGAAAATACTGCCGCCATATTGGGTGCGATTGGCATTTTTATTCCACCAGCGAAGCTTTAAACGTACCTTTACAGTACGGAAGTCTTGAGAAATATGTAAGATTTTAATACCCGCCCCCCAAAAAGGAGGCCAAATATTGAGTGCGAACTTTACAATTCCTGGTTTGTATATCTTCGCTAGTCGCCTATTCATCGCTATCTCTGCCCTCTCCAAGCTTAATGTTACATAATTGTAACTGGTCAGAGCTGTAATATAATAGACCTGTTTCTAATTTACAAAAAGATTCTATTAACCCTTTGAAGTTCGTGGTTTAATGTTCCGAACGCTTATCCTATAATGGTAGGAAGATTGAATTCTGTTAAATCGCTGCAGATGATCCAACGGGAAAGTATATGTCAGATAATAATCAGGCGCTGAAGGATGCGGGTTTAAAAGTAACCCTTCCGAGGCTAAAAATTCTAGAAGTACTTCAGCAGCCAGACTGCCAGCACATCAGTGCTGAAGATTTGTACAAAAAGTTGATTGATCTAGGTGAAGAAATTGGCCTAGCAACTGTTTACCGAGTTCTAAACCAGTTCGACGATGCTGGTATTGTAACTCGTCACCACTTTGAAGGTGGAAAGTCAGTCTTCGAATTATCGACTCAACATCACCACGACCACCTAGTGTGCCTAGACTGTGGTGAGGTAATTGAATTTTCTGACGATCTTATTGAAGAACGTCAAAAAGAGATTGCAGCTAAGTACAATGTCACACTAACAAACCACAGCTTATACTTGTACGGCAAGTGTAGCGATGGTGGTTGTAAAGACAATCCAGATGCACACAAACCGAAAAAATAAGGGTTTGTTAATTTAAAAAGTAAACGTCAGCACATGCTGGCGTTTTTTGTTTCTAGAAGTCAGTACCTTAGACGTCAGTACTTTGGTTACAGAACAAAAGCTACTAAACACCCATCTTTTTTATCCACAGTTTTGCACTTCTATATAGCACTCTGTGGGATTAGGTATAAAAAATGCCAGCGTTTGCTGGCATTTTTCATCACTCTCAGCATTAATTGAGATTATTGATTCTCAATTTTTGCCCAGGTATCACGTAAACCAACCGTGCGGTTGAATACTAGATTATCTGCTGAAGAGTCTTTCGAGTCTGCACAGAAGTAACCCATACGTTCAAACTGGTAACCTTTTTCTGCTTCTGCGGAAGCTAGGCTAGGCTCGACGAAGCCATTGATCACAACTAATGATTCAGGGTTGATAGTAGAAGCAAAATCTTCCGCTGCGCCTGGGTTTGGCACCGTAAATAAACGATCGTACAGACG
>NZ_JADDYG010000236.1:57453-58803 GCF_015163535.1 Vibrio sp. OPT46
AACCTTAGACGTCAGTACTTTGGTTACAGAACAAAAGCTACTAAACACCCATCTTTTTTCTCCACAGTTTTGCACATCTATATAGCACTCTGTGGGATTAGGTATAAAAAATGCCAGCGTTTGCTGGCATTTTTTCATCGTTCTCAGCATTAATTGAGATTATTGATTCTCAATTTTTGCCCAGGTATCACGTAGACCAACCGTGCGGTTGAATACTAGATTATCTGCTGAAGAGTCTTTCGAGTCTGCACAGAAGTAACCCATACGTTCAAACTGGTAACCTTTTTCTGCTTCTGCAGAAGCTAGGCTAGGCTCGACAAAGCCATTGATCACAACTAATGATTCAGGGTTGATAGTAGAAGCAAAATCTTCCGCTGCGCCTGGGTTTGGCACCGTAAATAAACGATCGTACAGACGAATTTCCGCTGGAAGAGCTTTATCAGCTGACACCCAATGAATAACGCCTTTCACTTTACGACCATCTGCTGGGTTTTTACCTAGCGTATCTGCATCGTAAGAACAGAAGATCGTTGTGATGTTGCCTTCGGCATCTTTTTCAACGCGCTCAGCTTTGATCACGTAAGCACCACGTAAACGAACTTCTTTACCTAGCACTAAACGCTTGTACTTTTTGTTCGCTTCTTCACGGAAGTCTTCACGCTCAATCCACAATTCACGCGTGAATGGCACTTCACGCACGCCCATTTCAGGTTTATTTGGGTGGTTGGCAACTGTCAAGTTTTCTACTGCGCCTGCTTCAAAGTTTTCGATAACAACTTTAACAGGATCCAGTACAGCCATTGCACGCGGAGCGTTCTCGTTTAGGTCATCACGAATACAAGATTCTAATGAACTAAACTCGATCATATTTTCTTGCTTCGTTACACCAATACGCTTACAAAACTCACGAATAGATGCAGGTGTGAAGCCACGACGACGCAGACCTGAGACAGTCGGCATACGTGGATCATCCCAACCATTAACCAGTTTTTCAGTAACTAGCTGGTTAAGCTTACGCTTAGACATCACTGTGTATTCAAGGTTTAAACGACTGAACTCGTATTGATGTGGACGGCTTTCGATCGTGATGTTGTCTAGAACCCAATCGTACAGACGACGGTTATCCATGAATTCAAGCGTACAAATAGAGTGCGTAATGCCTTCTAGTGCATCAGAAATACAGTGCGTAAAGTCGTACATTGGGTAAATGCACCACTTATCACCAGTTTGGTGGTGCGTAGCAAAACGCACACGGTATAAAACTGGATCGCGCATGACCATGAATGAAGAACCCATGTCGATTTTAGCACGAAGACACGCTTTACCTTCTTCAAATTCACCAGCGCGCAT
>NZ_JADDYG010000236.1:58813-59863 GCF_015163535.1 Vibrio sp. OPT46
ATGCATCAGAAATACAGTGCGTAAAGTCGTACATTGGGTAAATGCACCACTTATCACCAGTTTGGTGGTGCGTAGCAAAACGCACTCGGTATAAAACTGGATCGCGCATGACCATGAATGAAGAACCCATGTCGATTTTAGCACGAAGACACGCTTTACCTTCTTCAAATTCACCAGCGCGCATTTTTTCAAACAACGCCAAGTTCTCTTCAACAGAACGGTCACGGTATGGACTTGGTTTACCTGGCGCCTTTAGTGTGCCGCGGTATTCACGAATTTGCTCTGGACTTAGCTCATCTACGTACGCTAAGCCTTTGTTAATCAATTCAATTGCATATTCGTAAAGCTTATCGAAGTAGTTTGATGAGTAACATACTTCACCACTCCACTCAAAGCCCAACCAGTTTACATCTTTCTTGATAGACTCAACGTATTCGATGTCTTCTTTTTCAGGGTTTGTATCGTCGAAACGCAGATTACATTGACCCTGGTAGTCCTGAGCAATACCGAAGTTCAAACAGATAGACTTAGCATGACCGATATGCAGGTAGCCATTTGGCTCCGGCGGGAATCGAGTATGCACGCTAGTGTGTTTACCATCCGCTAGATCTTTATCAATGATCTGGCGAATAAAGTTTGATGGACGAGCATCAGCTTCACTCATCTATAGCACCTCAAAAATATTAGTATTGTCAGAGAAAACGGAACCCTGTATCCAAGTATGGTTTCACAGAGTACATTGTTCCTAATGATCCACAATTCTAAGCAATTAGACAACAAGAACTCGCTCTAAAACGACAATATTTATCGAGTTAGCGTGAAAGCAAAGCAGATTCAAAGGGCCTAAACGAAAAAAGGCCTCCTGCGGAGGCCTTTTGCGATGTTGTAGTATCAATTGTTTGCAATACCAATAACAAACAATCACACCACTATTAAACAGTTAAGCTGGTAGCTGAACACCACTTAAGTCTTCATCTTTAGATACATTCTTCATCTCACCAGCAACAATCTCTGCTAGTGGACCAAGGATAACTTGTAGGTTGTTTGTAC
>NZ_JADDYG010000236.1:59873-76403 GCF_015163535.1 Vibrio sp. OPT46
GCACCACTATTAAACAGTTAAGCTGGTAACTGAACACCACTTAAGTCTTCATCTTTAGATACATTCTTCATCTCACCAGCAACAATCTCTGCTAGTGGACCAAGGATAACTTGTAGGTTGTTTGTACCTAGCTTCACAACTCCCATAGCTCCAAGATCTTTCAGAGTTTTCTCATTGATAACGCTCATATCTTTCACAGAAAGGCGCAAACGAGTAATACAGGCATCGATAGAACTTAGGTTGTCATGACCGCCAAGTGCTTTCAAGTACTGACGAGCAAGCTCTGAAGAATTGCTTGATCCAGCCACGTTAGATGAAGCTTCTTCATCATCTTCACGTCCCGGTGTTTTAAGGCCAAACTTAACAATCACGGTACGGAACACGAAGTAGTAAACCGCAAAGAAACCAAGACCTTGCACAATGAGCATGTACCAGTTTACCGCTAGCGGGTTACGAGTCGACAATACTAAGTCGACTAAACCAGCAGAGAAACCGAAACCTGCAATCCACTGCATTGATGCCGCGATATAAACTGATAGACCAGTCAGCGCTGCGTGAAGAACGTACAGTCCTGGAGCAAGGAACATGAATGCAAATTCAAGTGGTTCTGTTACACCTGTAAAGAATGAAGCAAACGCAGCCGCAATCATGATAGATGCCACTTTCTCTTTATTCTTTGATTTCGCAGTATGGTACATCGCTAGAGCAGCGCCTGGTAAACCAAACATCATGATTGGGAAGAAGCCCGCTTGGTACATCCCCGTAACACCTACCGTTGCCGTGCCTTCAGCTAATGATTTCGCACCGCCAAGGAAGTTTGGAATGTCATTAATACCAGCAACATCAAACCAGAACACTGAGTTTAGTGCATGGTGCAGACCAACAGGAATTAGAAGACGGTTGAAGAATGCATAAACACCTGCACCTGCTTCACCCATACCTTGAATGCTTTCGCCAAAACTGACCAGACCGCCGTAAACTGATGGCCAAACGTACATCAGGATGAACGCAATAACGATACCAGCAAAAGACGTTAGGATAGGTACAAGACGCTTACCAGAGAAAAACGCCAGTGCTTTGTGCAGCTCTACGTGAGAAAAACGGTTGTACAACTCAGCAGAAACAATACCAACCAAGATACCTACGAACTGGTTATTGATTTTACCAAATGCAGCAGGTACTTCACTTGGGTCAATGCCTTGAATTTGTGATACTGCACCAGGGGCCAAAAGCGTTGTGACAACTAAGAAGCCCACGAAGCCTGAAAGTGCAGCGGCGCCATCTTTGTCTTTAGACATTCCGTAAGCAACACCAACAGCGAACAATACTGACATGTTGTCAATGATCGCTGCACCAGCTTTAATAAGAAATGCAGCAAGTGCACTGTTTGCGCCCCAGCCATTTGGGTCGATCCAGTAGCCAATACCCATGAGTATTGCTGCTGCAGGAAGTGTGGCAACCGGCACCATAAGCGCCTTACCCACCTTCTGGAAGTATCCGAGAATGTTCACCTTAAGTTCCCCCTATAGGATTAGATGTTATGTTGAATGACTTATTTCAGCCGTCCAATTTAGTCATCCTAAGTTTATGATATTAATTTTGCTCCGCAAATTAAAAGCTCACCGTTTGTGATCATAATCACCACAATTTGCCCTTTCGGAAGGTTTTTGCTAGCGAGATCATAAAACTTATTTTATTATACGAAAAAATGGCGTTTTAAAGATAATATTCTCGCACTTTATGCAAGGCAGAATCAGTGTTATTTTGGTATCTAGGCGGGTAAATCACTGTAACTTTGCTCTGAAAAAGAATCATAAAAAACCATACAATTATTACTTTTCAGTTAGTTACTATGACAATAACATCGATAAAACGCGACTTGCTGTATGTGACTCGTTATCTAATTCAGTGATACAAACTAAGTACCCATATGACTGAAGCAGTCTCTACTTAGATAACGATATAGAAATTGAATTCTCATCTATAAGGACTAGCTGACTATGTACGCGCTAAGTAACTGTAAAATTTATACCGGTAGTGATGTTCTTACCGATCATGCGGTCATCATCGAAAACGATCTTATTCAATCTATTGTGCCGGTTTCTGAGCTACCTCAAAGCATCGAAGTAAAAGACCTTGCAGGCGCTAATCTAAGTCCAGGCTTTATCGATCTGCAGTTGAACGGTTGTGGCGGTGTAATGCTAAACGATGCAATTACCCCTGAAACCATGCAAATCATGCACCAGGCAAACCTCAAATCTGGCTGTACTAGCTTCCTGCCAACACTCATTACGTCATCTGATGAAGATATGCGAACTGCAATTGCCGCAGCTCGTGAGTACCACAACAAGTATCAAAATCAATCGCTTGGTTTACACCTCGAAGGTCCTTACCTTAACGTCGCGAAAAAAGGCATCCATAACGTCGATTTTATTCGCCCATCAGACGAAAGCATGATCGACCTTATCTGCGCAAACGCCGATATCGTAGCGAAAGTAACGCTAGCACCTGAGCATAACGACCCAGAGCATATTGCGCGATTAAAGGCTGCTGGCATCGTGGTTTCAATTGGCCACACAAATGCAACCTACGCCGAAGCACGTAAAAGCTTTGAAGCAGGCATTACTTTTGCCACACACCTCTTTAATGCAATGACACCAATGGTTGGTCGTGAACCAGGAGTTGTTGGTGCAATTTACGATACTCCTGACGTATACGCTGGCATTATTGCTGATGGTTTTCACGTCGACTACGCAAACATCCGAATTGCTCATAAAATCAAAGGTGAAAAGCTTGTTTTGGTGACGGATGCCACAGCTCCAGCAGGTGCTAACATTGATCACTTTATTTTTGTCGGTAAGAAAGTATATTACCGAGATGGTAAGTGTGTTGATGAAAATGGCACGCTAGGCGGCTCAGCTTTGACAATGATTGAAGCAGTTCAGAATTCAGTTGAGCACGCGGGGATCGCTTTAGACGAAGCTCTACGAATGGCCACGTTATACCCAGCAACAGCAATTGGTGTTGAGGATCGCCTTGGCCGAGTTCGAAAAGGGATGGTTGCAAACCTGACTATTTTCGATCGTGACTTTAAAGTAAAAGCGACGGTTGTTAACGGACAATACGAGCAAAATTAAGCATGAATGGCGGACAGATTGGTAATGTAGATTTAGTAAAACAGCTTAACAGCGCTGCGGTATATAGGCTGATTGATCAGCAAGGTCCTATCTCCCGTATTCAAGTCGCGGACGTGAGTCAGCTCGCGCCTGCTAGTGTTACCAAAATAACCCGCCAACTTTTAGAGCGCGGCCTTATTAAGGAGGTCGCCCAACAAGCTTCAACTGGTGGTCGTCGTGCGATCTCTTTGACTACTGAAGTCAAACCTTTTCATTCGATTGCCGTTCGCTTAGGTCGAGATTACGTACAGTTCAGTTTATACGATTTAGGTGGTACCGCGCTGGCAGAAGATCAGCATGAACTGTACTACACTAACCAAGCAGACTTAATCGCAGGACTTATCGATTTATTAAAAGATTTCGTAAGCCGTTGCGAAGACAAAATTGATCAACTCATCGCTATCGGCATCACTTTACCGGGCCTTGTTAACCCAACAACTGGCGTGGTCGAATACATGCCTAATACCGATATCGATAATCTTGCTCTCGGTGAAATTGTTGGAGAGAAGTTTAATACAGCATGCTTTGTTGGCAACGACGTACGTGGCATGGCGTTGGCTGAGCACTACTTTGGAGCAAGCCAAGACTGCCAGGATTCTATTTTGGTTAGCGTCCACCGCGGTACTGGCGCAGGTATTATCGTTAACGGCCAGGTTTTTCTTGGTTTTAACCGCAACGTCGGTGAAATTGGTCATATCCAAATTGACCCGCTTGGTGAGCAATGCCAATGTGGAAACTTTGGCTGTTTAGAAACCGTAGCTGCAAACCCAGCGATTATTCAACGAGTGAAGCAACTGATTACTCAAGGATACGAATCAAGCTTAACCGACCTTGAAAACATCACAATTGAAGCGGTATGTCAGCACGCAATGAATGGTGATGAACTTGCGAAACAGAGTTTAGTGCGAGTGGGCAACCAGCTAGGTAAAGCGATTGCGATTACGGTTAACTTATTTAATCCACAGAAAATTGTAATTGCTGGCGATATTACTGCAGCACAAGATATTCTTTTCCCTGCAATTCAACGCAACGTAGAGAATCAATCTCTTAAAACTTTCCATAACGACCTCCCTATCGTGGCTTCTCACATTGATAAGCAGCCAACGATGGGCGCATTTGCGATGATTAAACGCGCTATGCTGAACGGAGTTTTGTTACAAAAGTTACTGGAAGACTAAGTTTATACAACCAATTGAGTTACAATCTCGGGCTGTGTTTTCACAGCCCGTTTTTGTATATCAGGAATACAGCTCAACAGTATGGAAATTATTCTAATTACAGCCGCTTTTTTAGCTGGTTTTATTGCGCTTAAATGCAGCCTCCCTCCCCTCGTTGGTTTTCTACTAGCTGGATTTGGCTTGCATGCATTTGGTTACCAAAGCAATGACGTTATTGTCACTCTCGCAGATCTTGGTGTTACTCTTCTTCTGTTTACTATTGGACTCAAACTCGATGTAAAAACCCTGCTGTCCAAAGAAATATGGGGAGGGGCAACCGCCCACAACATACTCTCTACCGCTTTTTTTGCCCTAGCGTTATCCGGCTTAAAACTACTGGGCTTGACTTCGCTAGCCAGTATGGACGGCAGCCAAATCCTGCTTTTAGCTTTTGCACTATCGTTCTCTAGTACCGTTTTTGCCGTAAAAGCATTGCAAGAAAAAGGCGAAATGAACGCGACCTACGGCACACTCGCGATCGGTATTTTGGTTATGCAAGATATTTTTGCCGTAGTATTCCTGACTGCTTCAACCGGAAAAGTCCCAGAATGGTATGCCATCGGTTTGTTCGCACTGCCTTTCCTTCGTCCCCTATTCTATAAGCTGCTCGATAAAGTTGGCCACGGCGAAATGCTGGTGCTATTCGGTATTTTCTTCGCGCTTGTTGTCGGTGCTGGGCTATTCGAGTTGGTCGGGATGAAACCAGACTTGGGCGCGCTAATTTTAGGCATGCTACTCGCAGGTCACCCAAAAGCCTCAGAACTATCCAAGTCATTATTCAATATGAAGGAGCTCTTTTTAGTCTGCTTCTTTTTAAACATTGGTTTATCCGCCTCATTGAGCGTGAATGGCGTCGTTCTCGCCCTGCTATTTATCTTACTGCTACCAATCAAAGGACTCTTGTACTTCGTCACTATTAATCATTTTAAGTTTCGAGTACGTACCTCTTTGCTCGCCTCTTTATCACTATTTAACTACAGTGAGTTTGGTCTTATTGTTGCTGGATTGGCCTATAAAATGGGCTGGATGCCAAGTGATATGCTTGCTGCGATTGCGGTTGCGGTGTCGGTATCCTTTGTAATTTCCGCGCCACTTAACCGCCTTAGCCATAAAATTTATCAACATTCAGGTAAGTGGCTGCAAGAGACAGCGGTAGAAAAGCTCAATCAACGCGACCAACTCATCAACCCAGGTCATGCCCAAGTATTGATCTTAGGTATGGGGCGTATTGGAACGGGCGCTTATGATGAGCTACGCTCACGCTATGGCAAAATTTCATTGGGTATAGAAATTCGTGAAGACGCTGCACATCATCATCGTTCAGAAGGAAGAAATGTGATTTCTGGTGATGCCACCGACCCGGATTTCTGGGAGCGAATTTTAGATACAGGTCATGTAAAACTGGTTCTGCTTGCAATGCCACATCATCAAGGTAACCAAACAGCACTTGAGCAGCTTAAACGCAGAAAATATAAGGGGCAAATTGCCGCTATCGCCGAATACCCAGATCAATTGGAAGGCTTACTTGAAAATGGCGTTGACGCAGCATTCAATATATATAGTGAAGCTGGTAGCGGTTTTGCTCGACACGTCTGTAAACAACTTCAGCCTAAATTCACACCAATTAAATAAGCAACAGCACTGATATTTTTTGAAAGGCTTTCTATTGATAGAAAGCCTTTTTTGTATAGTTTTTATACCAAACCTTGATCTCATTCACCAAAACAACGTTTGAGTTAAATATTTTCCATACAACAAGGCCTTTTATCATTTTTTTAATCACAAAACGTTGCTTTTTTTATTAGTAATGGCAAATTTAAACCATACCGATTAGAAATTGTTTAGTTTAGTAAGGATGTAGTATGTGTTCAGTATTTGGCATTTTAGACATTAAAAGCGATGCAGCCGCATTGCGCCCTATCGCATTAGAGATGTCGAAAAAACTTCGTCACCGTGGCCCAGACTGGTCTGGGATTTACTCTTCAGAGCGTGCTATTTTAGCGCACGAGCGCTTGGCGATTGTTGGTCTAAATAGTGGTGCACAGCCGCTATACAGCCCTGATAAGAAGCTCATCCTTGCCGTCAATGGTGAAATCTACAACCATAAAGAAATTCGTGCTCGTTACGAAGGAAAGTACGAATTTCAAACCGATTCAGACTGTGAAGTCATTCTTGCACTTTACCAAGATATGGGTGCAGATCTCCTTGAAGAACTAAACGGTATTTTCGCTTTTGTGCTCTACGACGAAGAAAAAGATGAGTATTTAGTCGGCCGTGACCATATTGGTATTATCCCTCTTTATCAAGGTCACGATGAGCATGGTAACTACTATGTGGCATCAGAGATGAAGGCTCTTGTTCCAGTATGTAAAACAGTAAGTGAATTCCCTCCTGGTAGCTACTACAGCTCTAAAGATACTGAGCCAACACGTTACTATGTTCGTGACTGGAACGAGTACGCAGCAGTACAAGGTAACAGCACTAGCAAAGAAGAATTGACTGAAGCGCTAGAAGCGGCTGTTAAACGCCAACTAATGACTGACGTGCCTTACGGTGTACTTCTTTCAGGCGGTCTAGATTCTTCTATTACATCTGCGGTAGCAAAACGCTTTGCAGCGATGCGTATTGAAGATGATGAAAAGTCTGAAGCTTGGTGGCCTCAACTGCACTCTTTTGCTGTTGGCCTAGAAGGCGCGCCTGACCTGAAAGCAGCTCGCGAAGTTGCCGACCAAATTGGTACCGTTCACCACGAAATGACGTACACGATTCAAGAAGGTTTGGACGCGATTCGTGACGTGATTTACCACATTGAAACGTATGACGTGACGACTATCCGCGCATCAACACCTATGTTCTTAATGGGTCGTAAGATCAAAGCGATGGGTATCAAGATGGTATTGTCTGGTGAGGGCGCTGACGAAATCTTTGGTGGCTACCTTTACTTCCACAAGGCGCCAAACGCGAAAGAGTTCCACGAGGAGACAGTGCGTAAACTGCTTGCTCTGAACATGTTCGACTGTGCTCGTGCTAACAAGTCGCTGGCAGCATGGGGAGTTGAAGGACGCGTACCTTTCCTAGATAAAGAGTTCATAGATGTAGCAATGCGCTTGAACCCAGCAGACAAGATGTGTGGCAACGGTAAAATGGAGAAACACATCCTTCGTGAGTGCTTCGAGCACTACCTGCCAGAATCGATCGCATGGCGTCAAAAAGAGCAATTCTCTGATGGCGTTGGCTACAGCTGGATCGATACGCTGAAAGAAGTCGCGGAACAGAAAGTGACAGACCAGCAGATGGAAACAGCTCAATATCGATTCCCATACAACACGCCAACGACAAAAGAAGGCTACGTGTACCGTGAAATCTTTGAAGAGTTATTCCCACTTCCATCAGCAGCAGAGTGTGTACCAGGAGGCCCTTCAGTAGCGTGTTCTTCAGCGAAGGCGATTGAATGGGATGAATCGTTCCAAAACTGTGTTGACCCATCAGGTCGTGCAGTACAGACCGTTCACAACGACTCATACTAATTCTCTACGATAAAGATAAGGGTCGGTTCGTCCAACCCTTTTAAAACAGACAGAAAATTAGATACGATCAAAAAGAGGTGCTTTTGCACCTCTTTTTATGTTTGATGGAATTAGGCTATTTTAAATCTAAATCACTATTGTCTATGCTGACAGGCACACGCTTGGTGATCATCTGAACTAGCATAATTGAGCGTTTCTCACCATCTTGTTCTTGGAAGATGGCATCTATGCCCGCAAATTGACCGCTTTTAACTCTAATTTGATCGCCTGGTTTTGGCATACATTCAGAAACGGTATTGTCATTACAACACTTTTCTAGCTGCATCAATTCGAAGACCAAGTCACCTTGAACTTCTTTCGGTTGAGCACCAAAACGCACAAAGTCAACAACACCTCGAGTAGAGCGGACTGAGGTGAAGTTTGGCCCTTGCTCATAATCAAAGTAAGCGAATACGTAACAAGGAAACAGCGGTTCCTCGACTTTTTGTCTTTTACCGCGCAAAATCTTCTCAACTTCTACAGTTGGATAAAAGCACTCTACACCTTGATTTTCAAGGTGTTGTTTCGCCCTAACCTGCTCCCCACGTTTACAATAAAGTAGATACCAACGTTTCATCTTTTTACTAGCCAATTCTATTTTGTTTTTATCCTAGCATTAAGCCAAAGTTGAGTCATTGATATTCAGTTTATCTATAAAAGTATGATTATACATCGCTCGCATTAACGACATTTTTCAGCAACTTACGATAAAGAAGTCCATAGGCAAAAATGGAAATTAAGTTTGTAATACAACCAATACACCATCATATAATCTGCAAATCCAATCAAAAACAGCCACTTAACAAACAAAAATAGTCGAATGGCAAAATTTTATTATTTGTCACTCGTTGAATTGCATTGTATACGTAGAAGTCGTTAAAAAATGTAATAACTATTATTAGAAGAGCTTATGTCAAACCAACATCAATATTTTGGTCATCCACGTGGCCTGTTCTTATTGTTCGGTACAGAACTGTGGGAACGCTTTTCTTACTACGCAATGCGTGCCATTCTCGTGCTTTACCTTACTGATACAACAATGAATGGCGGCCTTGGCTGGTCAACCAAAGACGCATTAGACCTATACGGCATATACACAGGGCTTGTGTATATCACGCCTCTTATCGGTGGTTACCTAGCAGATAACTATTTAGGTCAACGTCGCTCAATTTTGCTTGGTGGCGCGTTAATGGCCATCGGCCAGTTTACTCTTGCACTTCCTGCTGATGCTTTAGGTATTGGTTCGCTACACAGTTTCTATTTAGGTCTTGGCCTACTTATCACTGGTAACGGTCTCTTTAAGCCAAATATCTCAACCATGGTTGGCGACCTTTATCAAGAAGGTGACAACCGTCGTGACGGCGCATTCACTATCTTTTATATGGGTATCAACTTAGGTGCATTACTTGCCGGCGTCGTTTCTGGCTCTGTGACAACCTCTTACGGTTGGAAAGCTGGCTTTGTTGCCGCTGGTGTGGGTATGCTGGTTAGCCTAGTGATGCAAATGGTACTGGCTCAATCATGGCTTGGTGATATTGGCCGCGAACCAGCGGCGAAACGAGATCTAAATAACAAAAACGCCACCACGAAGCAGCCACTCACCAAAGAAGAAGTGAATCGACTAAAAGTAATTCTGGTCATGAGCTTATTCACTATTGTCTTCTGGGCAGGCTTTGAACAAGCTGGTGGCCTGATGAACATCTACACTCAACAATATACTGATCGCATGATTGGTGGTTTCGAAGTTCCTGCTGCGTGGTTCCAATCACTAAACCCATTTTTCATTATTACTCTAGCGCCAGTTCTGGCTGTCCTTTGGGTAAAATTGGGTAAACGTGAACCTACTTCGCCAGTGAAATTTGCGATGGCACTATTTTTCTTGGCGATTGGTTTCCTTTGTATGGTTGGCGCAGTGCTAGAAAAAGGTGGAGATACAACAGTAAAAACATCGATGTTATGGTTGGTCGGCGCTTTCTTCTTCCACACATTAGGCGAGCTGTGTTTATCTCCAATTGGTCTTTCATTGGTGACTAAATTAGCACCGCTTCGCTTAGCTTCACTTATGATGGGTGCATGGTTTGGCTGTAATGCGATTGCTAACTATGTTGCGGGCTATGTGGGTTCTCACGTAGGCGAGTTAGGCGCTATGGCTATCTTTAGTGGTATTGCGGTCAGCGCAACCGTAAGTGGCGTAATCTTGCTCCTGTTCTCTAATACACTCGTTCGCTGGATGCATGGCGCTGAAAATACGCACAGCACGGCAGAGCAAGTAGAAGAGCAGCAAGTACAAGTCGCTTGATCGCTCAACTAAACGTAGAAAGGGTCGCTATTGCGACCCTTTTTTGTATCTAAAGTTTAGATTTAACTAACTCAACCATCATCTCGATATGAAGTTCACTATCGTTCAAACAAGGGATGTAGGTAAAGTTTTCACCACCTGCTTCAAGGAAAATCTCTTTACACTCTTCCGAGATCTCTTCCAACGTCTCTAAACAATCTGAAGAAAATGCAGGGGTCACAACATTAATATTTTTCACACCCTTTGCAGGAAGTGCCTCTAGGGTCTTATCGGTATAAGGTTGAAGCCACTCTTCTCTCCCAAATCGGGACTGATACGTCATGCCAATTTGTTGTTCACTTAAACCTAACGCTTCCCCAAGCAAGCGAGTCGTCTCTTCACAATGCTGTGGGTAAACATCACCATTGTCAGCATAGCGTTTTGGAATACCATGATAAGAACACAGCAGGTAATCTCCCTGACCATTCTTTTGCCAATGTTCACGAACTGAATGCGCTAACGCTTCAATATATTTCGGGTGATTGTAATAATCACGAATAAAGCTAAAGCTTGGCATCACAGGCAGGTTTTTAAATGCTTTAGTGATTCCGTCAGAAACCGCTGCCGTTGTTGTTCCCGAGTATTGCGGATACAACGGTAAAACAATGACTTCATCAACGCCTTGCGCCAATAGGGCTTCAAAGCCTGATTGTAAACTTGGGTTACCATACGTCATACCAAGCTCTACAGGTATATCAAGCTTTTGTGCTAACTTTTCAGTTTGGCGTTTAGAGTACACCATCAACGGCGAGCCCTCTTCCATCCATACTGATTGATAGAGTTTGGCAACTTTAGGAGCTCGGATAGGAAGGATAACGCCGTGCAATAGTGGACACCAAAGCCATCGAGTCATGTCTACCACTCGGTGATCATGAAGAAACTGACTTAAAAAACGCTTTACGGCAGGAGCGGTTGGTGCGTCAGGAGTTCCCAGGTTAACTAGGAGTACACCCTGTTTATTATTCTCTTTCATAACATCCTATTCATGGTAAACGGCTTGGTTCATATATTTAAGTAACCTCGAAGTAACGAATAGCCGAGCTGAAGTTAATTAGATATATGTTTACGAGTAAACTAAAAAAAGCGACCACTTGGGCCGCTTTCAATATATCAAAATATTAAATTTTTGACTTCAGCAAATTAAGATAGTGCTTTCTCGATATCCGCACTAACTTCAGCTACTTGCTTAGTACCATCAAACTTAAGGTACTTAGTCTTGCCTGCTTCAGCTTCTTTGCCGTAGTAGTTGATTAGCGGTGCAGTTTGCTCGTGGTAAACACCTAGACGAGCACGTACTGTTTCTTCTTTGTCATCATCACGAACAACAAGATCTTCACCAGTTACATCATCTTTACCTTCCACTTTAGGCGGGTTGTAAACCACGTGGTAAGTACGACCAGAAGGAAGGTGAGCACGACGACCAGCCATACGCTCAACAATCACATCGTCTGCAACGTCAAATTCGATAACGTAGTCTACGTCTACGCCCATTTCTTTTAGGCCGTCAGCTTGAGGGATAGTACGTGGGAAACCATCTAGTAGGAAACCGTTTGCACAGTCTTCTTGAGCGATGCGCTCTTTGATAAGACCAAGGATGATTTCATCAGAAACTAGCTGACCAGCGTCAATAACAGCTTTAGCTTGTTTACCAAGCTCTGTACCTGCTTTGATAGCAGCACGAAGCATATCACCAGTAGAGATTTGTGGAATACCGTATTTTTCCATGATGAAGTTTGCTTGTGTGCCTTTACCTGCACCTGGAGCACCTAGAAGAATGATGCGCATGATTTATCCTCTTTAATATTTAAGATTTATACCGAAGCTCACAATAGCTGACCTCTTAGACATCAAACCTGAGAAGCACCTGCAACGATAAGTTTCGGTATAACGTATATAGGCGAGCAAAAATACACGCCTTATTACTCACATTCAAGTCGCAGATTCTATCACAGGTTCTCTGAGCAAAGAGTGTATTAAGACTAAAGAATGTTAACAGTACCCTCTTTCACGCCCTATTGATTATTAACTCAGCACTTGAGATGCAAAATTTTGCGACAACAAACAAAAAGCTCGCGAAATGCGAGCTTTTTGATTTGCAGAGGTTATTACACCTTAGTCAAAAGTTGATTAACGGCTCCTAAGAACTCTGTTGGATCCTCAATAGAGCCTCGCTCCGCTAGCATTGCCTGACCAAGCAGAACTTCAACCCAGCGACCAAACGCTTCTTCATCGGCTTCGTCAGCCATACGCTTAACCAATTCGTGCTCAGGGTTTAGCTCAAAGATGTATTTCACTTCCGGTACAGCTTGACCAGCTGCCGCAAGAAGCTTCGCCATTTGAGTGCCCATTTCGTAATCGTCCGTTACCACAACAGCAGGCGTGGATGCGAGTTTGAAGGTCGTACGAACTTCTTTCACACGATCGCCTAGGTAAGACTTCGTGCGCTCTACAACCGACTTAAACTCTTCTTCGGTTTCTTTTTGCTTCTCTTTTTCTGCTTCATCTTCAAACTGACTTAGATCAAGCCCAGCCTTAGTGATTGACTGGAACTGTTTACCATCAAACTCAGTTAAGTAGTTCATCAGCCACTCATCAATGCGGTCGTACATCAAGATAACTTCAATGCCTTTCGCTTTGAACAGTTCTAAGTGAGGGCTGTTTTTCGCAGCTGCATAGCTGTCTGCCGTCAAGTAGTAGATCTTATCTTGACCTTCTTTCATGCGCTCAACGTAAGACGCCAAGCCCACAGTTTGCTCAGAAGAATCCACTTCAGTTGAAGCAAAGCGCAATAAACCTGCAACTTTCTCTTTGTTTGCAAAGTCCTCCGCAGGGCCCTCTTTCATCACAAGACCAAACTCTTTCCAGAATGATTGGTATTTATCTTCGTCATTCTTGGCCATGCGCTCGAGCATCGTTAGCACGCGCTTAGTACAAGCATTACGTAGAGACTGAGTCACTTTATTGTCTTGTAAAATCTCACGCGATACGTTTAGCGGTAAATCGTTTGAGTCTATTAAACCACGTACGAAGCGTAAGTATGACGGCATAAATTGCTCTGCATCGTCCATAATGAATACGCGCTGTACGTACAGTTTCAAGCCTGATTTGTGGTCGCGGTTCATCATATCCCAAGGTGCTTTCGATGGGATGTATAGTAAGCTCGTGTAGTCGTTTTTACCTTCTACACGGTTATGACTCCAGACCAAGGGATCGGCAAAGTCATGTGATACGTGTTTGTAGAACTCTTGATACTCTTCTTCTGAAACATCAGATTTGTTACGCGTCCACAGTGCTTGGGCTTTGTTGATTTGCTCCCACTTCTTCTCATCTGTTTCCTTGCCTTCGTCATCACGAACGACAGTTTGGATTGAAACAGGAATGCCGATGTGATCAGAGTACTTACTGATAACGTCACGTAGACGCCACTCATTCAAAAACTCTTTACCCTCTTCACGCATATGAAGAATGATGTCGGTACCACGTGACTCTTTGGTAATGTTTTCGATGGTGTACTCACCTTCACCCGCTGAGTGCCATTGTACCGCTTCATCAGCGGCTAGACCCGCAGCGCGAGTGCGCACGGTAACGGCGTCAGCAACGATAAATGCCGAGTAGAAACCAACACCAAACTGACCAATAAGCTGAGAGTCTTTGCTCTGCTCTTCAGATAGCTTTGAGAAAAACTCAGCTGTACCAGATTTTGCGATTGTTCCTAAGTGCTCAATCACATCATCACGGCTCATACCGATACCGTTATCAGAAATGGTTAAGGTATTTGCGCTTTCATCAAACGACAGTTTCACGCAAAGGTCTGCATTACCTTCGTATAGATCTGGGTTAGATAACGCCTGAAAGCGCAGTTTGTCTGATGCATCTGATGCGTTAGAGATCAGCTCGCGCAAAAAGATCTCTTTATTTGAATAAAGAGAATGGATCATTAAATGCAGTAGTTGTTTTACTTCTGATTGAAAACCACGAGTTTCTTTATTTTGAGATACGGTTTCGCTCATGTGTGCTCCATAACATCTAAACTAATTGGCTTTTTCATAGGGACAAGTTTGTGACTTTCCCCTTGAAATCACCTTACCGAGATGTCATTTAACATGTGGCTGACAAATGTAAATTCAAGGTCAATATTGCTAAAAACGGTGTTTTTTTAGAAAATTTTAATTATCCTACCCGTCTAAAAGCATCTAAAATGTCGTGCGCACTCCAAGCGCCCCGGTAATTTTGTGACATAAATCACCATAATTACAACATCATCCATCTAAGAAGAACTAAATGACTAACATTGGCACCAAATTTCTACTTGCTCAAAGGTTCACCTTTGATCCAAATAGTAATTCGCTCGCTGACCAACAAAACGGCAACGACGTTGTACGATTAGGAAGCAACGAAAGCCGTATACTTCTGATGTTGGCAGAGAGACCAAACGAAGTTTTAACCCGTAACGAGCTTCACGAGTTTGTTTGGCGTGAGCAAGGTTTTGAGGTGGATGACTCAAGCCTGACTCAAGCGATTTCTACTCTGCGTAAGATGTTGAAGGATTCAACAAAATCTCCAGAGTTTGTTAAAACGGTACCTAAACGTGGCTACCAACTCATTTGTTCAGTGGAACGCTTGAGCCCATTTTCTACTGACTCTAACACTGACGCTGAAGAAACCTCTTCTGAACAAGAAGCGCCAGCAGTGGAGTTAGAAGCGAGCGATATGCTACCGACAGAGGTAGTGACCGATACTACTGCTGATATTGAGCCTCAAGTAGAGCCAACTAAAACTCAGCCGAAGCCAGCATCTAACACGATTAACTGGCTACCGCGTGTCATTATCTTTTTGTCTCTGCTGCTTCCTGTTTGCGTATTGTTATTCACGAACCCTGCGGAATCCCAATTCCGTCAAATTGGTGAGTATCAAAATGTACCAGTGATGACACCTGTAAATCACCCTCAAATCAACAACTGGTTGCCTTCAATAGAGCAATGCATTGAGCGCTACGTGAAGCACCATGCAGAAGACTCGTTGCCAGTGGAAGTGATTGCCACTGGTGGACAAAATAACCAGCTGATTCTGAACTACATTCATGACAGTAACCACTCTTACGAGAACGTAACACTGCGTATTTTCGCAGGTCAAAACGATCCAACAGACATCTGCAAATAAAGGAGGCCAATATGAAGATTAAATTAGCATCTGCGGTTTTGGCCGTATCCGTTCTTTTCAGTAGTTGGTTGTATTGGGGAAGTGACCTAAAAGTGGAGCAGCTCCTCACAGCAAACGAATGGCAGTCGACCATGGTGACAGTCATTACAGACAGCTTGCCTGACGATACTGTCGGCCCACTACGCCGAGTTAATGTTGAATCAAACGTGAAATATCTCCCTAATGGTGACTATATTCGCGTAGCAAATATCAAACTATTCGCTCAAGGTTCAACCGCAGAATCAACGATAAATATCTCGGAAAAAGGCCGCTGGGAAGTAAGTGACAACTATTTGTTGGTCTCGCCTTCGGAGTTTAAAGATATTTCATCTTCTCAATCAAAAGACTTTTCCGAAGCACAGCTACGTTTGATTACTCAAATTTTTAAGCTAGATGCGGAGCAAAGTCGTCGTATTGACGTCGTGAACGAAAAAACACTATTGCTCACTAGCTTGAACCACGGTTCTTCGGTACTGTTTAAAAACTAATTTTGATTGGATGATAAGGGGGCAAGACGCCCCCTTTGTTTTGCTTATGGATTGGCTAGATACCCTTACCCTTTTTTTCGGTTCACTAATCGCCAACACGCTGGCTTCACTTTCTGGTGGCGGAGCAGGCTTGCTTCAATTCCCTTTACTCATCTTTCTCGGCTTACCGTTCTCCGTTGCGCTAGGCACACATAAGGTGGCTTCGGTTGCTTTAGGCTTAGGCGCAGCAAGCACGCATTTAAGATCAGGCACTATTAAATGGAAAGTCGCGCTCTACCTTATCTTGTCCGGTAGTATTGGCGTGATTTTAGGGGCTAACTTAATTGTACAGATCCCTGATGGTATCGCGGAAAAGATGCTCGGCACGATGATCCTAGCGCTAGGTATCTACTCGCGATTTAAGACATCGCTAGGCCAAGCTGAAGTAATACGTAACCGTCATCCTATCGGTTGGGTTATTGGTGGAATTGGCTTACTGTTTATCGGCATCATTAACGGATCTCTTACCGCAGGTTCTGGTTTGCTCGTGACACTATTTTTGGTGCG
>NZ_JADDYG010000236.1:76449-85507 GCF_015163535.1 Vibrio sp. OPT46
ACACTATTTTTGGTGCGCTGGTTTGGTTACGACTACAAACAAGCCGTTGCTTACACCATGATTTGTGTCGGCCTGTTTTGGAATGGCATTGGAGGCATTGCCGTCGTACAGGCAGGGGCGCCTATTCACTGGGCTTGGTTACCTGTTTTATTGTTAAGCTCTTTTCTAGGCGGCAGTTTAGGCGCATGGGCCGCGACTCGATACAGTAACAGAGTGATTAAAGTTGCATTCGAAATTCTCACGTTTGCGGTGGGCATCAAGTTGCTGGTTTAAAAAGATTAAAAGGAAAGTTTCATGGATAAAGCAATCATTGATATTTATTACTGCCGCCAGTGCAACTGGATGTTGCGTTCAACTTGGCTATCGCAAGAATTACTGCATACTTTTAGCGAAGAAATAGAAACAATCAGCTTACACCCGGACACAGGTGGTCGCTTCGAAATTTTCTGTAATGGCCAGCAAATTTGGGAACGGAAAAAAGACAGCGGCTTTCCTGAAGCCAAGGTGCTAAAACAGCGCGTTAGAGACATTATCGACCCAGAACGCGATTTAGGACATTCAGACACAAAATAGGGAGCAATTCGCTCCCTATTTTTTACTTAGTAAAACCGTTAAATCATGGTTTGTGCTAATACTTCGCCTTCTGGTGTTTTTACCGTTAGCTTATTGCCTTCTAGAGTACCAAAGCTTCTCGGTAAGCCATTACGTGGGAATGTCATCGAGCCTGGGTTGAATATAATGGCTCCATCTTGCATCTCTGCGACGGGAACATGTGTATGCCCGTGGGCGATGATATCACCTTCGCGCAGTGGCGGCCGTTTTTCAGAGTTGTACAAGTGACCATGAGTCAAAAAGATTCTCTTGCCAGATTCAAGTAGCACCCATGAGTAATCCATCATCATTGGAAACTTCAATAGCATTTGGTCCACTTCACTATCACAGTTGCCACGTACAGAAATAATTTGATCACTGTATTGGTTCAATAAGTCTGCTACCTGTGGAGGGTTGTAGCCTTCCGGAATAGGGTTTCGCGGCCCATGGTTTAGCGTATCTCCTAGCAAAATCATGTGGTGCGCACCAGAGGCCAGAAATAGCTCAATGGTTTCTTTAGTTGCTGGCAAAGAGCCATGCAGGTCTGAGGCAAAAAATAGTTTCACGACATTGTCTCCTCAAAAAGTATGAGGTCATTCTACGGCATTTTTTTAGCAGCTCAACCTACGACGGTTTGAATACTACTGATAGCGCAATGATTCAATGACCATAGGCAAAACATAGAACCATGCTGCATACGCTGTTCCAACCAACACCAGTATCCAAAACACCATCGACATAAATTTTGATTTGGCTAGATGGTGCAGCGGATCGGGCTCTCCGCATCCTGGACATGCATGAGCGCGTTTTGAGATTTGTTTCTCACACACGGGGCAAGAGACTAAAGGCATGATACAGATTCCTCGACATTAGGCTTAGGGCGCAAAGAATAATGGTGAATTAACACATATGCAACCTAACATATATTAAATATTTTAGTTCTTTGTAACAGTCGCTGACTTGAGAAAAAATTCGTTGATTTTTCATTTATATCAACCTATTACACTTCTTCTCGCACCATACCGTTGATGACAATATTGTTATAACTCACCATCCCAATGACCTCGCCACTTTCAATGACCGGCGCTCTGCTTATGCCAAATCGCTCAAACAAACGTGCACAATATTTTACGTTCATATCTGGTTCGACACACAAAGCGGGCTTGGTCATGATTTCATAAATATTTGTGCGCTGAGGAGAACGATTATTCGCCAGCACCTTTTTGGCGATATCATTCATCAACACGATGCCATATTCATCATTATCATCTCGCTTTTTCACCACCAGCGCTTTGACTTGGTATTTTTTCGCTAGCGTTATGCCTTCGTATACGGTCATCAGTCCATCAACCATTACATACGTTGCCGCCATAACATCTCGAACTCTAATTATCGTTTGATCACTCATAATTCATCCTCGACTACTTTGGTCAATGTCTCGACTTGATGCGCGACACCGACTGCATCTTCAATATCGATCTGAACAGCAATCCCCTGTCCCGACTCTCTGTCAAATTCACCAACCTCATTAATGGTCTCTAATATGTGTCGAGATAGATGTTCCTCGACCACAAACAGCAGCACATCTTTTTGCACTTCTAGCGTTAAACCAAAAAACGTTCGCTTTTGATTTAAACCTTGCCCGCGAGCATTGTTAATCACTGTTGCACCGGTCGCACCAGCATCGCGTGCAGCGTCCAACACCTTGTCTGTTTTGCTGTCTTCAACAAACGCAAGTATCAATTTAAAGCGCATTTTCTTCTTCCTCCGAGACGTTTTTATTCAGCCACTGGGTTATTTGCGCATAGCCCATCACAGAGATCATAGGAAATAGACTGGCAAACGCGATCAAGCCAAAGCCATCAATCATTGGGTTTCTTCCAGGGACGGTCGAAGCAAGCCCTAACCCTAATGCAGTTACAAGTGGGACAGTGACGGTAGAAGTTGTTACGCCTCCAGAATCGTAGGCGAGTGGAACAATAAGCTTAGGAGCGTAAAACGTTTGAATCACAACGACGATGTAACCCGCGATGATGTAATAATGAATGGGATCGCCCACGACAATCCGGTAACTCCCTAATGCAATACCAATTGCCACCCCAAACGCAACGGCTACGCGCAAGCCGTTAATACTGATACTGCCTCCAGAGACTTGGTTTGCTTTTATCGCTACAGCGATTAAAGAAGGCTCTGCAATCGTGGTACTAAAGCCTATAAAAAAGGCGAAGGTGTAAACCCAATAATAGTCGACCCACATTAAGGCTTTCCCTACCGATACTTTGAACTCTTGTAAAAACTCCGGCGCCGTTAATTGCACAGCCATCGTCTCCCCAAGTGGAAACAACGCCATTTCTAATCCAAGTAAAAAAAGAGCTAGCCCGAAAATCACATAAACGAACCCAAGCAAAACTTTCTTAAGGTTGCTAACAGGACGCCTTAACACGGCTAACTGAAAACCAAAAATAATGCTGGCGATGGGAACGACGTCTCTAACGGTCGATAATAAAGTGTCTAGGAAATGATCAATTGAAATCATGTTACGACCATTCCGTAAACCATCACAAACATCATCGGTAACAGCGAGGCAAAAGCGATTAAACCAAAGCCATCCACCATAGGGTTGCGCCCTTTAATAGAAGACGCTAAACCGACGCCCAGTGCAGTGACCAAAGGTACTGTTATGGTGGACGTTGTTACACCTCCTGAATCGTAAGCGACGCCAATAATGGCTTCAGGTGCAAACCACGTCAGTATTACAACGCCTACATAGCCACCAATTATCATGTAATGAATCGGCCACCCTTTTAAGATACGCAAAACGCCGATAACGATGGCTATCCCCACAGAGAGAGCTACTGTTACTCGAAGTCCTTCTCCGTAATCCTGCATGGACTGCTCTGAGTTAGCGATCATTCCGCCCTCTGCCGCAACTTCTGAGGCTTCTTCCGCTACCGCGGTCAATGCAGGTTCAGCTATCGTGGTGCCAAACCCCAAACAAAACGCAAAGACTAATAACCAAAACACGCTGCCTTTTTTTGCAAAGGCTTGAGCCATACTCTCTCCGATAGGAAAAAGACCAAGTTCTAGGCCAAAGATAAAAAAGGTTAATCCTAAAACGACAAGCAACAAGCCAAAAAGAATGGAGACCAGGTTGGGCAGCGGCTCTTGCAAAACGACTAATTGGAAAAAAGTGATAACAATGATGATGGGTAATAAGTCACGAGCACTATTGAGGAGCGCTCGAAAAAGCGCAACAAATGCTTCCATGCCTATCCTCCTTGATTGTGCAAACTGATTACGCTCGTTCCAATGAGCGATAACTTCTAGTCTGGCATAGATTTCACTCTTCTACCGTGAATACACTAGCGCCATCTATAACATTTAGTTACATATTTACTAATATGTGAAGTTAATAGCCTCTCTGTCAGCTTGTCACTATCCTAGAAATATGGTGTTGAGATGATCAAGCTAAGCACAAAACGACTATAATGTTCTAATACGTGTACATTCAAAGAGATAACATGAAGATATTACTCACAGGTGGCACTGGGTTTATTGGCTCGGAGTTGCTCAAGCTGCTATCAACTCACCAGGTTATGCTACTTACACGCTCTCCAGAGCGAGCAAAACAACGCCTACAGCATGCTGATCTGGGTAATATCGAATACCTTGACTCGCTCGAGTCGTTCGCCGATCTAAATCACGTTGATGCCGTCATTAATCTTGCAGGTGAGCCTATTGCGGATAAAAGGTGGACCAGCGAGCAAAAAGAAAAAATCTGCAAAAGTCGTTGGAAAATTACCGAGCAAATTGTTGAGCTGATCCACGCAAGTACCGAACCTCCCTCTGTTTTTATTAGTGGCTCGGCAGTTGGCTACTATGGTGATCAACAAGACCATCCGTTTGATGAGTGCTTACATGTTAATAGCGACGACTTTCCTCACGAGGTTTGTGCAAAGTGGGAGCAAATAGCCAAGCGCGCAGAGTCGGAACAAACACGGGTTTGTCTACTGAGAACTGGCGTGGTACTCGGCCTTAATGGTGGTGCGTTGGCAAAAATGCTATTACCTTACAAGCTTGGCGTAGGCGGCCCACTTGGGAACGGTAATCAGTACATGCCTTGGATTCACATCCTAGATATGGTCCGCGCCATCATGTACTTGCTTGAAACACCACATGCCCACGGTGCATTCAATATGTGCGCCCCCCATCCTGTGACTAATCGTATATTCAGCGGCACACTAGCTAAAACGCTAAAACGTCCGCATATCTTGTTCACGCCTAAATGGGCGATGGAACTCCTAATGGGAGAATCTTCCTGCTTATTGTTTGATAGCATGAGAGCCAAACCCAAAAAACTCACCGAACTGGGCTTTAAATTTAGCTACTCCAGAATAGAGCCAGCACTCAAGCACTTGCTTCATGACCGGAGCTGATGAATGATGGCTCTAATCAAGGTTTCTGAGTCTTAAATTAAATTATGAAAAAGTCGATTCTTATTACGGGTTGTTCAACCGGCATCGGTTACGTGTGCGCTCACGCCCTACAAAACAAGGGATTTAATGTCATTGCATCTTGTAGGAAAGAACAAGATGTCCAGCGCCTAATTAATGAAGGGCTAACCTGCATCAATCTAGACCTAAATAGCCCAGAAAGCATTTCTTCGGGCGTGAAGCAAGCGCTAGAGTTAGCAGAAGGTAAGCTTTACGCAGTGTTCAATAATGGTGCCTATGGTCAGCCCGGAGCACTGGAAGACTTACCCACCGAGGCTCTTCAAGATCAATTTCAGACCAACTTTTTTGGTTGGCACCAGTTGGTCAGAGAGGTGCTTCCTCATATGCGCCAGCAAGGCGAAGGACGCATCATACAAAACAGCTCTGTTCTTGGTTTTGCCGCAATGAAATACCGTGGTGCCTATAATGCATCAAAATTTGCCTTAGAAGGCTGGACAGATACGCTCAGGCTAGAGCTTGCGGATACGAATATCAAAGTGGCATTGATAGAACCAGGACCGATCGAAACTCAATTTAGAAACAATGCATTACGAGCCTTTGAGAAGTGGGTTGATATTGAATCTAGCCCCCATCGTCATGCTTATGAAGGACAAAGAGAGCGACTCAACAACGACAAGTCTAATAATCGATTTGTTTTGCCTGCAGAGTCTTGCATCGCACCAGTTCTTCATGCATTAACTAGCGTTTCACCGAAAATTCGTTATCGAATTACTACACCGACTAAATTATTCGCAGTCTTGAAAAGACTATTACCAACCCGTGTACTTGATAAAATTTTGCGACAGGCTGCATAAAAAAGTTTTGTCGAAATGTAATTTCACCGTAACAATGTGATGTCATTATGAACATGTAGGTTAAAAAAACCTCAACTAAACGAATCAATTTCTACGCAATTCAGCGGGGATTCTTTCGCCCAAAGTGATTGAGTTGCTTAGATTTGGTATCGCCACCCATTACGTTTTGTAGCAATGTTTATACTACTGCGAGGCAACAATGACATTAAATCAGCTTAACTGGCTTAGTGTGGGTGTAGTGTTGACCATGTTCATCCTATTTTGATACCGCACTAACAAATAGCATTAGAATTGCGCTGCTTCGGCAGCGTTTTCTTTTTATCTAACACCTGAGCAGCAATAACCTCACTCTATTACCTCACGTTTTCTCAAAATAGAATGATCATTATTGATGGTGAATGTCGCTTGAATTTCACCTAAATCAACTCCATATCTAATATCAACGACAAGACACAAGGCAAGGATACTCTGATGCAATCCCCATTTATCGTTGAGATAACAGAACAGAACTTTCGCGAAACGCTTGAAGGATCAATGAACACGCCCGTTTTGATCCACTTTTGGGCCAACGCTCAGCCAGAAAGCGCACAGATACTCCCTGAGTTGCAATCTCTTGCTCAACAGTACAACGGTGCATTTACGCTTGCTCTACTAAATTGTGAAGATCAGCCCGCTTTAGCGTCTCAATTTGGCGTGCAAGTATTGCCAACTATCGCGCTGTTTATAAATGGTCAAGCCGTCGATGGTCTGGGAGGCCCCCAGCCAATTGATGCCATTGCTACCATGCTACAAAAGCATTTGCCAAGCCCAGATGAACAACTATTAAAACAAGTCAGTGAACTTCTTCAGCAAGGTGAGCATGCTCAGGCTTTGAGCATCATCCACACTTTGCCGCCAGAGCTGCAAGAGCGTGGTGATGTGAAACTCGCGATGGCTGATTGTTTGCTAGAAACCAAACAATTTGATATTGCCCAAGAACTACTGAACGCTATCCCTCTCGAGTATCAAGATAACTACTACAAGAGCCTAATAGCCAAGCTCGAGCTGCATTTGCAGGCTGCAGATAGCCCTGAGTTACAGCGACTAGAACAAGCATACGCAGCAGACATGGCAAACTTCGAACTCGCTTGTGAATTGGCGGTACAATACAACCAAGTTGGTCGGGATGAAGAAGCGTTGGAACTGCTGTGGAATATTCTTAAAAAAGACTTGGGCGCCCAAGACGGTGACGTGAAGAAGACTTTTATGGATATTCTCAGTGCGCTAGGTCAAGGTAACGCATTAGCAAGCAAATATCGTCGCCAGCTTTACTCAATTTTGTACTAAGCGCCGCATTCTTCTAGGAATAAGACAACAAAGGCCGGGATTTCCGGCCTTTGTTTTTTGTTAGAAGTCGCTATACAACGTTGGTGCTGCTGGCGGATACTCTATTGGTTGCCAACGATCATTAAAGGTGTACTTGGCATAAAGCATGAAATGGTTTGGTGTATAAAACTCAGAACGTTGTACATCGACTAACGCACCAAGATACCAACGTTTGCTGACTCGCTTTTCTACCGCCGCTTGCAACGACGTACCAAAACCACCACCTTTGTCTGACTCCGCTACTGTCGATAAGTATGGCGCGTCTTCCTTAGTCCAAGAGTTAGAGACGGATGCACTCAATTGATATGACCAAGAACTGTTGTATCGGCCATAAAAGTTGATAGGTAAAGACACCGAGAAGTAACTTTGCGGGCTGTAGTAGCCACCGTGACCTAGCGTGTACTCACCCAGATTTTTGTCGTAATCAAGGTAAATTAAGTTTGTACCTATACTTAAACGCTGGTCATCCGTTGCAATTAACTTGTAGTACGCTCCACCTAGCACGCCTAAACGAGTGTTGTCCTCAACCTTTTCACCAGTCAAAACATGATACTGCAAGCTACTCCAAAAACCGTAAGGGCCACCAATGTCCCAACTTGAGCTCAACTTCACACCAGTACGAGCAACTCCGCCCCATTTAGTCCCTTGAGGGTCAGTCGTGCCGCTAGGGACAGACATTCCAGCATAAGAAAGCGCGCTACTGGTCTCAGGGCGACGCGAAGCTTCTGCCGTCCAACCGAACTCACCCAGGTCCCCATTGATGCGCACACCACCAACCCATGTGGTATGGTCGAAACCAATTGGTGTCGTGCCGATATCGACCAACCAATCTTCAGCCTGCCAGCCCACTCCAAATGCCATACCTGATGCGTCATTTTGGAACGAAGTGCTGTCAGAATCGGTGGTTTTTTCATAATAGTCCAACTGACCTGAATCGATAGAAACATAATCGGCTTTTAGCAACAGGTGCCCATCCCAGCTCTCTATCGGGATTCGGGCTTCTATGGGCACTTGATTCGAAGTATTACGGCCATCTCGTGCACTGTAATCCCAGCCAATCATGACATGCCCATCACTCCGATCATGCAGTTTATCGATGTCCGATTTGACGTTACGAGTCAACCAGTAGTCGTCAGCAGTATCATATAGCTCGCGTAAGCTTAGGGGTTCTTTTTTCGCCTCTTCAGGTTCACGATTTTTATCCATTCGGTCACGATTTAAGGCTTGATAGGCGCGTGTTTCAGCTAACGCCCACTGTTGATTTTCCATTGCTATAGACATGCTATTGCGAAATGCTAATGCGTCAGCATCAGGCATCGCATCCAACAACTGATTTAGCGCATTAGCGTCATTTCGATAGCCTTGTTGATTAAACACCGCGGCCACTGTCATCAACTGTGCCGCAGTTAAGCTATCGCGCTTTTTATTCAAAATGAGGTGCATGTCGTGATACGTCGCTTCATACCCAGTCAAAGCACTAGCTTGCAACATGCCAATTTCTGCTTGAGTTTTAAATGGCTCAGGCTTTAAAGAAACTTGTTCATACAAATCCAACGCAAGCTTAGGCTGTTGATTAACCAGCATCAGATCCGCTTGACTCAACAGTCGACGGGTTTTGAGTTCATCAAGCTGTAATGCTTCCGAAGCACTTAAATCTTGTGTTGCGGAATTTAATGCTAAGTCCGCGTACCAACGGTCAAAATCTTCAAAGTGATTCAAGCTTACCATCATGCTGCCGTAAGCCAGTTTGTCATCGGTTGACCAATCTTCTGAAAGCGAAATGTTTTGGAAAAT
>NZ_JADDYG010000236.1:85517-106224 GCF_015163535.1 Vibrio sp. OPT46
ACGTACCAACGATCAAAATCTTCAAAGTGATTCAAGCTTACCATCATGCTGCCGTAAGCCAGTTTGTCATCGGTTGACCAATCTTCTGAAAGCGAAATGTTTTGGAAAATCCTCTCAGCTTCCTTAACTTCATCAATGTCTAACCACGCACTCACTAGACGAGCGAGCGGTTGAATTTGACCTTGATAATCCGACTCTAGCGCACGTAATGTCGCCATTACTGATTCGGGAGAAGCTAAGTAACGCGTTTGAATGTCTCTCAACTGAGCATCAAGCTTCAAGCGGGTTAAATTGCGCTGCATTGCGTCTGTCATGTCATGTTGTGCGATACTCTCTAGCTCAGCGATGGCCTCATTCACGTTGAAGTCCTGCGCGAGATAAAGCGCGTAAGCAAATTTCATTTCAGGGTCATTACTAGATGTAGCCCAATCGGACATCAGCGTATCCGCGCGTACTTTGTCGCCCATTGAATGAATAACATCAGCAATATCAAGCCTTAACCATGGGGAGGTTGGCTGTAGCGCTATCAATTCCTCTACGGACGCTTTCATCGTTGCCTGATCATTTTGAGCGATTGCGATCCGCAGACGAGTCAAAATAACTTCCGACTTGATGCTCGCTATTTTTTCAGCGACCACTTTCTGCTGTTGGGCTGAGTAACTGCGCGCGAGTGCTTCCGCGCCAGACCAATCTTGCTGCTGAATACGAACATCTAAGCGACCACGCAATGCAGAGCTATTGCTGCTATCCAGTTGCAAAGCTTGTTTGAAAACCTTCTCTGCCGCGGCATAATTTTCTTGTACCAGATACAAAGAGCCTAATGATGAATAAGCATAAGGTTGGGATTTATCTACTTGAATCGCTTTTCGATAAGCGCTTTCTGCTTGCTTAAACTGGCCTTTTTCGACCAAGGCATCACCTTGATCAAGATACGCCCAATATTGAGAAGTCTCGATTAGCGCTGCCCATTTTGAGGCCGAGTCAGGATTATGATCTAAGTGCTGAGCCTGTTTAAAGTATCCGAGCGCTTTTTGTTGCTGCCCTCTACGTAGATAAACCTTACCCATAGCACCAAGCAATTCAGGATCTTGCGGACGAGTCGTCAACGCATAACGCAGCTGAGCTTCTGCTTGGTCGGTTTTATCTTCCTCGAGCAACGCTAACCCTTTGAGCTTGGCGAGATAAGTGGGGTCTTTGCGTAGTTCCTTTTCCTTTTTCCAGCGATCTTTCGCGCTTTGATTCGCTCTTTGTATCTCCATGTCAGACGGGTAGTAGCTAGCTAAGATGGCATATTGCTGAACAACTTGATCTGAAATAGGCAATTGATCCAATGCACGCAACCACGACGTTGCCGCATTTGTTCCAACCGAAGGAGCAAGCGCTAACTTTTTATAGGTATCGAGAATCCATGGATCAGCAGGATTCTCTTTGCGAATGTGGTTGGCTAACGCGAGTTGAAAAGACGGAACAGTAGGATAATTTGCATTTAAACGTTCCAGTCCCTGTTTTACCGAGCTCCAACTGCCTGGCAAATTACTTTGCAACTGTAGGAATTCCAGTTGTAACGCTGGTGATGGCATTCCATTTGGGAAAAGGGCTTTGTAAGCTTGAATCGCTTCATCGTAACGACCAGATTTTGCAAGCAACTGAGCGCGCTGATAATCCGCTCTTTTCTCTCCCTGAATAGCCATAATCGATGACAAGTTTTTCGCTTGAGTCGAATGAGGCGCCTGTCTGATTAAGCGCTCAAATACCGGTTTTGCTAATTCTGGCTGCTTACGTTTCAGATACATATTCGCTTGATAGAAAAGCCCCGTTGGATTGCTTTCTTCAATCGCGAACAGCCTCTCCAGAGTACTCTCGACAATATCATCTCGGCCAATCGCGTCCGCCAGTTTTAGCTGCTCAACCAACCACTCAACCGAGTCAACTCGTGCTAATGATGTGGAAAATTGAACCAGCTCGATAGGCTTGTAGACCTGTGCGAGCTGCGACTTTGTCAGAGGTTTTGAACTAAAGCTTTCTGCATGCACAGTGCCGACGCCACCAGTCGCCAAAGCAACCAGTGGAATCCACCATAACGCGCGTCCTGTTACTGACATCTCTCGCTCCATACAGGAAGCAATTCACCTTGCACACCAAAACGGTAACGTTCTTCATGCCAACCAAGCCCAAATAGACTTAATACGTTGTCGTAATAATGATCGTTTTTGTCCACCACAAGTTCATTTTGAGCACGACGAAACTGCGTCTCCAAGAGCGTAGATTCACCAGAAGCCGCGAGTAACGGAAGAGCCGCAGCAGAAAAACCTGCGCTTCCTGCTTGGGTATATTTACCCGTTTCAGTATTTACTTCTCTCGCTGGCGCACCAAGGGCTTTGGTTGCCGCGACAAACGGCTGCATTTTTTGTACTAATACTGCTTTTTCTGAAACTTGGTCATTTAGCATACCCGCCCAAAGATAAGTGCGGATGGCGTTGTAACTGCCCATCGGCCCTGTAACCACATCTGAGCTATAACGACCATTTCTCAATACTGCCCAGTCTGGGCTAAAGCCAGCTGGCATCGTTTTCTCTAGCATGTGAACACTTGCCTTATACATTGAGTCCCAGTTGTATTGCGGGTACAGCGACTGCATACGAGCAATCAGTTGTAACGGAACATAACTCGGATTCACACGGTACTGGCCGTCGGCATCAAAGCCCGTTGGAGCTGGCAACAATACCGTTCCAACTCCCGCTATGTTGACGGTTTCTTCACGTAAAATACGACTCGCGATCAGATGTCCAAGGGTCTGATAGTAGTAGTTATTCCATAATCTCCCCGCCTCAACAAGGGAGTAAGCTATCCACAAATCAGAATCTGACGCTGGGTTAGAATCCAAGACTCCGAACTGACCATTTTCTTTTCTTCCCCACAACCAAGCAGGAAGCCTTGCCGTCAAATCCCCACCAGCCAAATGTGATTGAGTCCATTTTAAAACCTGATCGAAGGTTTTAGGGTCATTGGCAACCAAGGCAAAGAACAATGCGTAAGATTGGCCTTCCGAGGTTGTAATCATACGCTCGTCACTGCCATCAACGACTCGGCCTTGCTCCATGTATACCGACTTAAATGTTTCCCATTGTGGCCACTCGCAGGTGTTAGCCCACAAGTAAGGAGACACGAACAACATAAGGAACGAGATGAGTTTTTTCATTATTCCTCTTCCTCAGTTTTTTCTAAACGTCTAGACGCGACTTGACGTAATACGCGCCAAAGCACAATGGTTACGATCACCACTAGCAAGGCGGCAAAGCACGCAACGATGACTGGGTGATTAGAGAAGTGATACCAAACGAGCTGCCACACAGGAAGCTTACCGACATAGTAGTGCGAACCCACGTTGTAGCTTGCTACTTCGTTATTTCTCAACGTCACCACCGAGCCAAACATGTGCTCCACTTTACCGGAGTCAGCCAACGCGCGATCAACCGACGAAAAATCTGACGGGTGAGCCGCCATAATAGAAATGACGCTGCGTTTTTTCGTAAATGGCGATTCTGCACCATAAATAGCAGCAAAAGAGCCTTCTGCCTCGACAGAAACATAATCTGCGGCGGCTTGACGAGCATCACTTGGACTCATCCAGTTCATTCCGAGCTGCTTTTCATTTTTGCTTGGTAGGCGAATTTGTCTCTGACCCTCTTTAACCACTAAGTTAACTTGGTCAGGATTATTAGCGGCTTCTTCTAGTGCATCCACAACACCAATCGTCAGGATATCTTTATTTTTTAGTTGCTCAGCATTCCATTTATCTGTCAAAAGCACCTGAATACCTGGGTACCCAGAGTCACGTCCCAATGACCCCATGACGTTTAAGAAGGTTTGCAACACTTCTTTTGGAGCACTCTCTGGAACAACAATAGCAGTTTCTGACAAATCAGCCATGCGAGTGTAAGGAAAACCGGATGTAGCAAAAGCGCGCATGTTCGGCATTTCGATGTAGTGGGGGAAACCACTAAAATCAATAGTAGAATCACCATCAATAACCGCGTATTGCTTACTTGGCTGCGTTACCTGGCACTGCCCATCGGTCACCGAAGCAAAGCCAAATTCGAACTCGATTCGGTTTTGACTACCCACCTTAAAAGCCGGAATGCGAACAAACGTATCACCACTTAGAATGCCATCATCTAACAAAGGAACACGTATACGGTTAGATTCTCCACCTTGACCTTTTGTGGTTAGGTTGAACGCCTCAATGAATTGGTCATTAATACTCAAAGTCAGACGAGAGCCGGAATGATCCGCAGCAGGCGGTGAATAACGATAGTTAAGATCCATCGGTATACCACGGCTTTGCCAAGTAAAGAGATCGGGTGGTAAACGCAAACTTACGTTGATTGGTGGAGGCGTTCGGCCTTCCACTTGCAGCATGCTTTTTTGTTCGACTAACTCAGACAATGCAACAGGACGAGCCGTACTCACCCAGTTTGGCGCATCGTACGGGACTCGTGGTTTGATTTGTTTGACTTCATTAATCTTCGCGATTGGTCCAGTAAGAAGTTGGTTTCCCAACGCCAAACCTTGCACCGCAATGTTAAGCTCCTTACTGTCACGGCCTGTCACCAGAAGAAGCTTCACGTACGGGTCTGTTGGATGAGTGATGACTTGAAGACGAGGGCCATCCGTGTCTGGAAAATCTCTCAGAAACTCAGGTTTGTTGTCATTGGTAACAAAGACAATGGCGTTGCGCTTAGGTAACGTGTCGACACTAAAAGGGAATTGAGCACCACGCCAACCCGCAAGAGCACCAAAGTAAGAGCTCAAGACACCGGCAGCCTTGACATCATCTAAATCGTATTTGCTACCCATCACGACAGGCAGATTTAACTGGCTGAAATCACGGACATCAAAAAAAGGAGCCGGTAACAAACTCAAGTCACTTTCCAGCACTGTCTTTTGAGCAAGCATCTCAATTCGACTACTTTGGCTAATCTCAGCCCAAATGCTCGAGTCATTGGGGTTAGCACAGTCTTTCTGAGTATTCCCTATTAACTCAAAGCGAATTTGGTTGTAATTACTAAAGTAACGAGTGTCCAGCGGCATAGATAAGCTCAACTTTTTGCCTTGCTGGCCATCGACGATTGACGCTACTCCCATAAGTTCGTTGTTCAAATACACTTTGACGTGAGAAACCAAAGAGAGCAACGCTGGCGAAGGTGTGATATCAAAGTGCAACGTTGCTTTAGATACCACCTCATCGAGTCGCGAACCGAAACCAATATAAGCACTGGCCTCACTACCTTGGATAGCAATTGAACCACTGTAACCTAATTGACTAAATGGGATGACGCGCTTAAACACGGTCGAATCTTCAGCATCTTGCTGTGCCAAAGGCGTTGCTTGTTGCTGACTTACTTCTTGTGCCGCGAGACTGCACGACATACACATGAGAGTGATAGCCGTTGTCAACGCTGTTAGTTTTTTATTATTTAGCATGACTTGAGGTCCTGATTGGGACATAACGAGGTCTTAGTGACCAAATAAATTCGATACAAAATAAAAGTGCATCCACACTGACCTGAACAAACTTAGGACAATGTTGCAGCAAGCGTTTGTATCCATTAAAGCCGACTTGCAGTACAGCCTGCATACTCGATAGAGGTTTATCTGATTGATAACCTTGTTGCCATTTCGCCCATGTATCTGCACGTGCAAATGTACATTGGACGTATTGGATTCGTTGTTGATGAGACAATTCGTTGAGTTGTAAACCAAATATCCCCTTATGAGCATAGGCAACCGTCATAGGGAAGACGAATTCTTGGCCACCTCGATTGAGGATCACTTCTAAGGTTTGACCGAGTAAGTAAGCACAGGTTGGTTCATCGACCCCGTCAATTTCTATGCGCACGCCCCCCAAAGAGAAATCCTTCATCTGCGCTTGTATTAAATGCCCAGAATTAAGCCTAACCGCGACAGGAATCGCCACCTCTACTCGGTGATCTTTTCGCACTTGTTTAGCTTCTACTGCAACCGCAACGGCAGCACCTAAAATCAACAGGTTGTACATCGTCCATACGAGATTCACGATAACTGTACCGATTTCATTTTGAGGCCCCCACCCCATTCGGTAAGTCCCTACAGCGAAGCCCAAAATGTTGAGTGCAACCAAAACCAAATATGGTCGAGAGATAACCCAATCGTAGTGAGACTTTTCAACCAAACCGCCTTTTGCCGTTACGTTGAATGTCCCTTTATGGGGCGCAAACAAAGCCACCGTTGTTGGCCTTGCGATATACCAAGCAAGCACGGTTTCGTATACCTCACCCCAAAACGAATAACGGTAGTCACCCTGCATACGAGAGTTGGTCATGCTGGCGTGAATCATGTGGGGTAATACGTACAAAATGATCGCCAGCGCTGGTGCATAAATCACGTAGGAATGCAGCAACAAATAAGCCAAGGGTGCGATCAGGAATACAATCCTCGGGATACCAGATAGAAAGTGCAGCATGGCATTGACGTAACAAAGCCGTTGAGAGAGCTTAAGCCCCTTTCCAGTCAATGGATTATCTACCCTAAATATCTGCGCCATCCCGCGAGCCCAACGAATGCGTTGCCCAACATGTGCAGACAATGTTTCTGTCGCCAAACCAGCAGAAATCGGCTGCTTAAGATATGCAGAACGATAGCCTAAACGGTGCATGCGCAGAGACGTGTGCGCATCTTCCGTCACGGTTTCGACTGCAATACCACCGACTTCCTCTAAAGGCTCTCGACGTAAAATAGCGCACGAGCCACAGAAGAAAGTCGCATCCCATAAGTCGTTACCATCTTGAATCAGGCCGTAAAACAAGTTGCCTTCGTTTGGCACGTTACGAAAGTTCGATAAGTTACGCTCAAAAGGATCCGGTGAGAAAAAATGGTGCGGCGTCTGAATAAGCGCCAACTTTGGATCTTTCAGGAACATCCCCATTGTGAGCTGAAAAAATGCTCGTGTAGGAATATGGTCACAGTCAAAAATCGCAACAAACTCACCGCTGGTCTGCTTCAACGCATAGTTAATGTTACCGGCTTTCGCATGTTCATTCGTTGGGCGGCGGATGTAGTTCACCCCTACACTTTTGGCGAAATCTCGGAAGCTATCACGCTTGCCGTCATCCAGAATGTGGATGTTAAGTTTGTCTTTCGGCCAATCGACACCTAACGAGGCATAAACCGTCGCTTTCACAACATCGAGATCTTCGTTGTAAGTAGGGATCATCAAGTCAATGGTTGGCCAAGTTGACTGATCCGGTGGCATCGATACTGGTTTGCGATTCAATGGCCAGATATTTTGGAAATAGCCAAGCATCAGCACAATCCAAGAATACGTCTCAGCTAGAAGTAAAACGCCCCCTAGAAACAAAGCAACAGGATCGTCCCAGTTCAGGGTAGACGAATAACGCCACCACAAGTATCGACATGAGGCCGTAACCGACAAGATGATCAAAAGCATGGTAGGAAAACGACCCGGCATGCGACGGACCATCATCGCTAATGCCCAGAGTAACAGCACAAAGACAGTCTGAGCCTGATAACCAAATGGCACCGTAAAACAAAGCAAAGCGATTAACACCACGAAAAACAACAAGGTGTAGTTCAACGCCATCGCTGACTTACTTGCTTTAATACGCTCTCGAACTTGTGGATCTTTGATGTTGTTCGCTGTCTGTTCTAACCAGCGGACGCCTTTTGCAACCAATTCAAATGGCAAGTAGAACGCATTGCGAATTTGCTCGGCTAAAGTCATCGCTAAGCTGCTGGTTTTTTTGGACCATGCTGTATTTACGTTTTGCCTGAAGCAAAGCAACCACACGCTTTGGATAATAAAACGTACAGGATCAAACCATCTTGGCGCAGCAAAATTAACGTTTGGATAGTAAACCAAAGGCAGTTTCCATGAGGGAACACCCGAAATAACCGGCTTTAAAAATACAAAACTCAATGAAAACCAAAAAGACAAAGCACACTCACCAACCCAGTTTGTTTTACAATTCCAGGCTTGCTCGTAAGCGTTCTTCTGCAGTCTGAATTGATCCACTACCCAACGTTGGAAAATCAGATTAAGACTTCGCATAAATTAGCTTTGGTCCTGAGCGCTTGATAACGCTGATACACACCAAAAAGCAAAAGACTGAAAATCTTTTGCGGCTTGGCTCGATGGCGAATAGTGTTGAACGGTCGTCAGGTTTGCCACACATTCAAGCAATGCCGTATCTCGATGAATCGAAACAGGAATCAAGGATTCGCTAAGTTCCTTTTTCAGCACCAACATGAAATCACGACCAATTTCGGTTTCTGGCTGATATTTATTCACCAAAAAACGTAATTTGTCAGAGCGAAGCAATCTCGATAGCTCTTCATGTTGTAGCCAAGATTGAAGAGTGAGATAACTCAAGGCGTCTGCCGTTACCACCACCACAATCATATCCATTGAGTCGACAAAAGATCGCACTTCAGGATCAGTAAGCTCTGCTAAGTCGGCGTGAAAAAGCAGCCACTGTTCACCACGGTTTTCGCTCACTTGCAACGTCGTTTCACCTAACATTGATAGATAGTGAGAACGCTCATTAAAAAACGCTTTTAACTGCTCAGAATTCAGATGGCCAAACGGTAAAAAAAGTGCACCTTGTGGGCTTTCATAACCAGCCTGGGTCCAAGGCTTATCTAAAAGAAGTTGTTTCGCCCAGCCTCCTTGCTCTTCCCTCGGCAAGCCAAGATGAGCTTGCAGTAAACTATTAGGCACCACCTCAATGGCCAGTACCTGTTTATTTATCTTAACTAACGCTTGTGCCAAATTCGCAGCGACGGTCGTTGAGCCACAACCGCCTTTTAAACTAACAAATAGAAGGCGCTTCATATCGCTTCCGTTTCTGAATTTTTCTGCGTATTACGTACCAAAGATAGAACATTACGAGCACCGTTGGCTTTGAAGACTTGCCACTTATTTTTAACTTGTACGTAAGACTCGTTTTCTGTTGTTTCAATATACGTGTATTGAGTTAAGTTATAAGAAGAGTAGATCGAATTAATATCTTTTGCAGACTCAGTCATAGAATTTTTCACAATGTAACGGAGCTTAAACTGAGATAACAGCAATCCCGCCACTATCATTTTCAGTATAAATTCCATTGTTAAAAAATTGACGCATCGACCTATGCGTCTCATATTTATAGAACGATGATGAATGTGAATAAGTTTATTTATAGCCCATATAAATAACAAAGGCCTAAATAATATTTAACTTCAGAAAAAAGGATTACAATAATGAATTGTTACCATCCATTTAATACATATAAGAAATTTAAATATTTTAAATGAGAATCATAGACTTAGAGACTATTGATTTTAAACTCATAAACATCATGTGAAGCACATGCTATAACTATTTTAATTTCTGATCAATTTCGTTTAATATCTTAGCGTCATTTTCTTGTCACTAAGAAAATCAAAATTGTAACGATTAGCATACAACGGATTGTGAGCTTCGCAAAACACATTAAGTTATTGATTTAAGGCTCTTTATGTCATCACTCTCTGAATCATCTGCTATTAAAAACGAACGAGAGATAAACTCTGTTTATGTAAACTTATTTACTCATAAACAGATGCTTATTGATTATTTGTTCAGTACACTACCGGAAAATGACAACACTTCACTTACAAGCTTTACAGACAAAGAAACTTTTTTGTCCACATTGAATGATGAAGCCTTAATGAAATTCAATGACTTATCTAAAACCTACTTTGAACAGTGTTTTTTTCTTAGTCATAAATTCACAAAAAAAACGCCCAAAGCTATAAATCTTGCTAAAGACATTCACCAAACGAACATAAAGAAGTTTTCTACATGTCTATTAGTTGTTCCAGACTCGCTACTATCATCAACTAATGATGATTTTATAAGTGTCTTTCTACAAAGCTTAAATGAGCTGGCAAATAATAAAAAAATCACTATTAGTGTTTGTATATATGGGCATCTGACGACTTCACTATTAAAGCCCATTCTTATTTCTCACAATAGACACATTGCAGGTTTGGCGACCATGACATCATTAGATGACGCTCGCTACTGCTATCTTGTGGATTTTTGGTCCAATAAACACGGTGTAATTACCCAACACGAATACATTCTCACTAAAACTAAAGATAAAACACTAAAAGCAACGTCTTACGAAACGCATCCATCTCATGTCATGCCAGAAGACAAATCGGATAGTGATAGAATCTATGTCAGCAGAAGAGCTTTCAGAGAAAGCGTGAAAGCCCCAAAAGGGATGCGTGTGGCAGAGAGCAATCAAGGACTCATAGCGATGCTAGACAACCCTCGCTCTTCAACGATTATTTTCAGCTGCGATAACCAAAGCGAAGTTCAACAGATCGCGTTAGATTGCTACCGTTTAAGGTCCGCATATGGCCGTCGACTAAAGATTATTGTCAGGGAGACCCAACAATGTCTGAGATATGCAGATGAAAAGTTCTTGCTTCGCGCGGGGGCAAACTTCATTTCTCACGCGCAAATCCCCCACATGCGCTTTATGACTCAGGTTGAAGCAATTCAAGGCCAAATGCTTACACGCCCAATTCCTGAAAGTTTAGAGGCGCTCTTAAAATATGACTTTGAGTTTGGTAGCAAAGGCTACTTACAAAACCAGGACTTTAGCCAATACTGTATTGACGTCATTTCCCACTCAACACACTCAAATGTGAACTTTGCGCTTATCAAGCTGAACTTATTACCAGGTATGACGGCAGAGGAATGTTTACGTCTTTGCCATATTCGAAGAGATGGCGACGTTGTGACAGCCTGCAACAAAGCTCTATATGTCTTGTTCAGTGCTATTCGACATAGCGATATTGATATTGCACTCAACAATATATTTGAGTTCCCAGTGAGAGACTTATTTCATTCAACTCACACGTTTGATACTCAATTAGATATCGAAACAGAGTTAAAATTCATCGTTCAAGATGAAGCCGTCATATCCGACGACGTTTCAGCTCTGGCGACAGAGAGGAAAATATTCCATACCGCCACTAACTCCATTACTGATGTTCCTCCTTTGTTTGCTGTGAAAAAAACCATCGAGCTCAAGGAGCGTTCATGAATATTAACGATTTTTTACTGACCGTGATTATCAGCTCAGGTATTGGCCTACTCCTAGGATACTTTATCCGTGACCTAGTAAACGCTACCCGACGCTTTTACCACAAGCACTTAAAACGCTCGCGCTATTTTGAGCTAGATACATCAGCCACTAACACTAAGAAGCTTAAGTAATGATATCGCATTCTCATGACTCTACCCCCTCCACTATAGGATTGGGCTGGTGGAATATTTACTTTATCGCAAAAACAGCGCTCTATTTTCAAGGAATCATCGATTTCCATCCAATGGAAAACTTTGCGCTGTTGATCTTCATCCTGCTTCCTATCTCGATGAAAAGCCTAAATGCGGTACGTCATATCGTTGTATTTGTCGCCGCAGCGTGGCTCTTGCATTATGATTCTTATCTCCCTCCTCTAGACCGTCTTTGGGCTCAAGCGGGACAGTTAATGCAGTTTGAATTGAGTTATCTGGTCGAGCTTTTGGGACGATTTTTATCATTCCAAGCAATACTCGGATTGCTCGCTTTGTGTGGTGCGTACTTTATTTTGAGCAAGTTTGTTAGGGTTTCAGTCTTTGTGGTTATTGCGATGGTCTATATAAGTATGCCAATGACGACTGAACCTCAGACAACAGTGGCTGCAGAAGTAACTCAACAACAGCCGACAAACGAGGTTACTGCTGGCAAACAACCTCAAATAACGGAAATTAATGATGCCAGTCTCAACACGTTAACTGCAGATTTCTTTGCTAAAGAAGCTTCCCGACGTGTGGCATTCGATACAAACAGCGCAATGGATGCTCCTTTTGATTTGCTGTTCTTGAGTATTTGTTCGGTCGCGTGGGATGACATCGAAATTGCAGGACTGGCTGATCATCCGCTGTTCAAAGAGTTTGACATCATGTTCGACAATTTTAGCTCCGCTACGTCATACAGTGGGCCTGCTGTCATTCGTCTGTTACGAGCCAATTGTGGTCAACAGGAACACAGTCAACTGTTCCAGCCAGCAACATCAAAGCAGTGCTACTTGTTCGAAAGTTTGAAAGAGCTAGGCTTCACAGAAAATTTACTGATGAACCACAATGGTGTCTTTGATAGCTTCCTTGAATTGATCAAAAAAGACGGCGACTTACAAGCGGCTCTTATGTCTCAAGAAGACTTAACTCCTTACCAAAAATCTTTTGATGGCTCTTCGATCTTCCGCGATAAGCAAGTATTGGATAATTGGTGGCAGCAAAGACTTAACAGTAGTGACGACAAAGTCGTGGCACTCTACAACTCAATTTCACTACATGATGGCAACAGGATCATCAATGCGAATTCAAGCACATCTATTGCTAGCTACAAAATGCGCCTTGAGAATTTGCTTGATGATCTCCACGCGTTCTTTAAAACCTTAGAGTCCTCAAAACGCAACATCGTTGTCGCTTTGGTACCAGAACATGGTGGTGGAATGCGAGGAGACCGCATGCAAATTTCGGGTATGCGAGAAATTCCTGCACCGACAATCATTCATACACCGGTAGGAATTAAAATCTTCGGAGAAGGAATTCAGCGTCAGGGCGACACCGAACACGTAAGCGAGCCATCTAGCTATCTGGCATTGTCGCAGCTCGTTTCGAATATCCTGGATAAAAACATTTATCAAAGTAAGACGTTTAGCCCTTCAATATTGACAGAGAACCTACCAGAAACACGAGTTGTCGCGCAGAACTCAGGCTCTACTGTGATTGAAGTACAAGGGAAGTATTATGTTTCTCTTGATGGTTCAAGTTGGATTGAATACCCCGCAAAATAGCGAGAGTAAAACCATGCCATGACAAAGGCCGGTGTTTCCGGCCTTTGTCATATAAAAAACCAATAACCTCTCAAAGGTCTCAGAACTTCAATTGTCTATTGTCTATAAATAGGTAAAAATGGATCGAACATTATGCACTTAAGGGAATAACTCATGCCAATTGATTCACTGATCACCATCGGTATTTTCGTCGTTCTTGCTGTCGTTATCTTATCTTCAGCCATTAAAACGGTTCCGCAAGGAAACAACTGGACAGTTGAACGCTTCGGACGCTACACCCACACATTAAAGCCGGGTTTAAACTTGATCATTCCATTCGTTGATAAAGTTGGTCAAAAAGTAAATATGATGGAGCGCGTTCTCGATATTCCTGCGCAAGAGGTCATTTCAAAAGATAACGCTAACGTGGTTATTGACGCTGTCGGATTTGTTCAAGTGATCGATGCTGCCAAAGCGGCTTATGAAGTCAACGATTTAGAACACGCTATTAGAAACTTGACCCTTACCAACATTCGTACCGTTTTAGGTTCAATGGAACTGGACGAAATGCTGAGCCAACGCGACATGATCAACTCTAAGCTGTTGGCGATTGTTGACCAAGCAACAAACCCTTGGGGCGTAAAAGTCACACGAATTGAGATTAAAGATGTCCAGCCACCAGCCGATCTGACCGCTGCAATGAATGCGCAAATGAAAGCCGAGCGTAATAAGCGTGCGGAAATTCTTGAAGCAGAAGGGGTTCGCCAAGCTGAGATATTAAAGGCCGAAGGTCATAAACAATCAGAGATATTAAAAGCTGAAGGCGAAAAGCAGTCTGCTATTCTCCATGCAGAAGCACGTGAGCGTGCCGCGCAAGCAGAAGCAAAAGCGACTTACATGGTTTCCGAAGCCATTGCAAAAGGTGACATGCAAGCCGTCAATTACTTCATTGCACAGGGTTATACCGAAGCGATCAAAAGCATTGGTCAAGCCGAAAATGGTAAAATCATTATGCTTCCATTAGAAGCAACCGGACTAATGGGCTCGGTTGCAGGGATAGCAGAAATGTTTAAACAGCAAGATAAAGAATAATTTATGGACTTTTTTAGTTTGTTGGAAGGTATCTCTTTCTGGCATTGGCTAGCGTTTGGCTTTGCTCTTTTAGCAGTTGAGCTACTTGGTACCGCAGGGTATTTTCTCTGGCTCGGGATGTCTGCACTTATCGTTGGAGCCATCATGACCGTTTTGCCAATGAGCTGGCAATTGCAATGGCTTTGCTTTGCAAGCTTCAGCTTAATCACCACCTGGCTTTGGTGGCGACGACAATGGTCTAAAGACAAGCAAGAAGACCAAGAAAGAGATCTGAACCAAAAGTACAAGCAGTTAATTGGGCGTACTCTTATCCTTGAAGAAGACTTTTCCGTCGGGCTCAATCGCATCAAGGTAGCCGATACCACATGGTCCGCACAATCGGATCAAGCACTTCCAGCCGGTACCCGCGTAAGAATCACCGATGTTGAAGGTATTATTTTAATCATTGAGCCTGATTCAAATTAATTTATGCCAAAGTAATGGGGCAAATCATGCTCCATTACTTTAATCTAAACAACTGCTTTCATTTCATTACCTTAATTAAAATCGAGAAAAAAATAAGTATTAGTAATATTATTAATACCCTACCTACCATTTCCTATTATTTAATTATTCAACACACGACAATCAATAAGATAGAAATATATCTAGGTAAATTATCGATCTAAATTTATTTTAAAAAATAAAACTTTATTGAATTATTTTTTGATCTTTTTATCCTCGGATACATACTTAACGCATAAGCATTTAAGTTGAGTGCTTTTTATTTGGTAAGTAAGAGGATGTACTATGAATAAGCTTCTCTTTTTAATGATGTGCGGTATTTTTTCTTTTTCTTCCTTTGCCTACAACAACGGAAACGGCGGTACAACTAATTTGGGACCTATAGTCGAATGTAAGATGCCAAGTGGCGACGTTACGAATATTCCAAGTGAAATGTGTCGATTTAGAGGTGGGGAATGGGAATAGTAAAGAAGTAAGAGCTTAGTTTGATATAATAGCCCTATTCAACCTTGCCTTTCTGCGTAGTCACGGTTTATACAAGCACGTAGATATTTAAAGTTTATATTAAGGTGATTATTATGAGATTTTTATCTGGTCTATTAGTAATATCTTTTGCCATAATTCCGTTAACCACTCATGCTAATGGTGCATCCGGTGGTCGTACGTTAGGCCCAGAGATAAAGTGTGAGTTGCCAAACGGTAATGTACATATGTTGCCACCGTTATATTGCAAAATATACGACGGCCGAGAAGTGAAATAGAAAAGGAGCCTAGCGGCTCCTTTTATTATTTCACTAAGTATTAGTGGAAGCTGTAAGGGATAAGAACTTGTAGACGTAAGTCTGTTTCATCCGCATCGCCAGCACCTGCGTACTCATCACGTTCTAGGATTGTACCGTGTAAACGAATGGTAGAACCTTTAAGCGCGCCACTTTGTAGTGAGTAAGATACTGTTGCGTTAACTGCGTATTCGCTTTCGTAATCCCAGTCACCTGATGCTCCGCTTGCTGCAGAGTCAGCGCCAGTACCGTAACCAAAGCCTAGGTAGTAGTTCCAGCCGTTACCTTGGTTGTAAGATAGACGGTTGTACCATGCTAGCTCACCCGCTTTGTTCCAGTCAGATAGCGCGTCCCACCACTGAGACCAAGTACCATTGTTCATACCATATGTATGAATAGTACGAGGAACGAAGTCCGCACGGTTATCTGTGTCTGTGTAGCGCAACTCAGACATCCAAGCTAGCTTGCCGAAAGATTGATTCAAAGATAGACCAGTGTGGAAACCTAGACCATCGTATTTCACATCATCGTCAACACCGTAGAAATCAAATGCTAGAGTTGTACGGTCACTAACAGTGTACTTCAAGTAAGCCTTGTAAGAAGTGTTGTCAGTTTCGTTGTGGTAGCTAGTTACTTGACCTGCACCCCAGTCAACACCATTTGCATATTGAACGCCAGTAGCTTGACCCAAACCAAGTTGCATAAACAAGCTGTCAGTTAGGTTACCGTTTAGGCCTAGAGAGTGTAGGTAGCTCCATGAAGTGTCAGACCAAAGCGCTGGTGCGTAATCATCTTCGTGAAGCAGCCAAGGTGCTGTAAATTGGTCTGCGCCAAAGTAGCTTAGGTTGAAATCACCAAGTTTAGCGTTCAGTTCGAAACCACGGTAAGTACCAGGTACAAAGCTCCAAACGTTACCGATTGTACCGTTACCACCAGCCTGTAACATACCAAAACGAGCATTAAAGTTTTCGTTTGCTTTGAATTTCAGCGCTGCTTTGTAAACTTTAAGCTGCTGACCATCACCTGCACCCCAGTCTAGGTTGTTACAAGTTGAGATTTCGTTACATAGGTAGCCTTCGTTTGAATTGTAAAGACTATCGTTGTAAAGATCGCCAGAGTAGTAAGCCGCAACATCTGCGCCCACCCAACCATCGTGGTAGCCAGAAGTGAAGTCTAAAATTGCGTTGTAAGAAGAGTAGTTTAGACGACTCCAACGGTCACCATTTTCACCGCCGGGCTTACCTGTTGTACGAGTTCGTGAACGAGTATCAACTATGAATAATGCATTCAGACTTGAGTCTTGCATAAATTCGTTCACTTTCTCTACGTACTCGCCACCTGCTGCACTTTCAGTAGACGCTGTAGCTGGAGCGACAGCAACAACACCAAACATTGCTGCGGTTAACGCTGAAACCTTAAAAAATTTGTCCATGGAAAAACTCCTAAAAATGGATATAGCTGTATTTTTCTATCTCACCTTTAGTTGGCCGCCGAAGGAGAGAAGTAAATTCCTGATCAAACCTCATTATTTCTAATTTGGCTTTTTTTAGTTCCTGCATACACACCGTGTATCCACGTGATTAAGACTAACTTCGCAGCTAAAAACATCCAAATGGAACTTATTTTTTTTCTAAAAAAATATGAGCCACTCCAAAGTTCCATATAACTTATTGATCCAGATCTTATTTTTAACAACATCAACACAACACAACAAATTGTTATTTAAAATCAAACACTTAAATTGAACTTGAAAGTATCAACTTGAAGTCACTCGCAGACTAAAAAAGCCAAAAAAACCAATAACCCAAGGTTCGATCTTGATCACTGAAAAGAACAAAGGCATCAATTACTCAATAAAAAAACACTTAATTATGAACAAGAAAAAGCCCCGCATGCTTAGCATACGGGGCTTTTAGTTATTTTTTAGCTTTTTTGAGAAGACTTAATTCATCAGTTCGAGTAAGTCTTGTTCTGTTTTAATTTCGATACCCAGTTCTTGTGCCTTTGCGAGCTTCGAACCTGCATTTTCACCAGCAAACAAAATATCGGTTTTCTTAGAAACACTACCCGTCACTTTAGCCCCCAGTGCTTGGAGGGCTTCTTTGGCTTCTGTACGCCCCAGTTGAGAAAGTGTTCCCGTTAATACTACTGTTTTACCTTCTAATGGTAATTCCCCCACCTGCTCAGTAGTATTAATCTCTGGCCAATGAATTCCTTGTTCAAGCAAATCTTTAACCACCGCTTGGTTCTGTTCTTCACTAAAGAAAGTCGTAATATGTTGAGCAACCACAGCACCGATGTCTTGCACTTCAATCAACTGCTCTTCGGTAGCATTTTGGATCGCTCCCAACGTTTTAAAGTGCATTGCTAAGTTTGCTGCGGTTGCCTCGCCAACTTCACGGATCCCCAGTGAATACAAAAACCGAGGTAAAGTTGTTTCTTTGGATTTTTCTAACGCATTCACAATATTCTGCGCAGACTTTGGCCCCATGCGATCTAGTACGGTTAAAATCCCCGCTGATAACTTAAATAAGTCAGCAGGAGTTTTCACCATCTCACGATCAACAAGCTGCTCGATCACTTTATCGCCTAAACCGTCAACGTCTAACGCTTTACGAGAAACAAAGTGTTTTAGCGCTTGTTTGCGTTGGGCTTGGCAAACTAAGCCCCCCATACAACGTGTTACCGCTTCTCCTTCGATCCGCTCAACATGCGAACCACAAACAGGACACTGAGTTGGGAAAACAATATCTCGAGCTGTTTCTGGTCGACGCTCTTTGATGACAGATACGACTTGCGGAATAACATCGCCAGCACGGCGGATCACAACGTGATCACCAATCTTGACCTGCAGACGTTCTATCTCATCTGCGTTATGAAGCGTCGCATTACTTACCGTTACCCCGCCAACAAATACAGGCTCTAGCTTAGCAACAGGTGTAATCGCACCAGTGCGACCGACTTGGAACTCCACTTCATTCAGTGTCGTCATTTCTTCCTGAGCTGGAAATTTGTAGGCAATCGCCCAACGTGGAGCGCGAGCAACAAACCCCAGACGCTCTTGCACGGCAATATCGTCAATTTTAATAACGACACCATCGATCTCATAAGGGAGGGCATCACGACGCTGCAATATATCTTGGTAGTAAGCTTTTACATCCGCCAAGCTTTCAACTCGCTTAGTTTCCGGACACATTGGCAGTCCCCAAGATTTGATTTGCAAAAAGCGTTCGTAATGACTTGCTGCCAATTCTGCGCCTTGCACCACGCCTACACTGTATGCATAGAAGCTAAGCGGACGAGAAGCCGTAATACGTGAATCCAATTGTCGTAAGCTACCTGCCGCAGCGTTACGTGGATTAACAAAGATTTTCTCGCCTTTCTTCCTTGCTAATTCATTGAGCTTTTCAAACCCAACTTTCGGCATAAAGACTTCACCACGAACTTCAAGACGATTTGGCCAGTCATTACCTCTGAGTTTTAAAGGAATGGCTTTAATCGTACGCACATTCTCTGTGATGTTTTCACCCGTAGTACCATCGCCTCGAGTGGCCGCTTGAACTAACACGCCATTCTCATATAACAAACTTACGGCGAGTCCATCCAATTTAGGCTCACAACAGTATTCTTTCACACTCTGGCTGCCCACGCGCTCTTGTGCGCGCTTGTGGAAACTATCAAGTTCACTATCATCAAACGCGTTATCAAGCGAAAGCATCGGTACTTCATGTGTCACTTGGCTAAACGCAGAGAGAGGTTGTCCACCGACACGTTGGCTTGGCGAGTCTACGGTTATTAAGTCAGGGTTCTCAGCTTCAATATCCAGTAACTCTCGCATTAAACGGTCGTACTCGGCATCAGGGATCTCTGGGTTATCTTCCACGTAGTAACGCACAGCGTGGTAATGCAACGACTCTTTTAGTTCTTCTAGTCGCTGAAGTACTGATTCAGACATAGTAAAGCCCCGTGTATTTTCAATCGGTGAGGTTGGGAAATCCAAGAAAAAGGGCTCCATCCGGAGCCCTATTATTATTTGCTGTTAAGATTATGCGTTAGCGGCATTAAACTCAACTATTTGACGTCGATAAGATGCTAAACGATCTGGCGTCATTAAGTTGCGCTGGTCATCAAGTACGTTACCACCTAAGTCATCAGCAATTTGCTGCGCAGTTCGGAGCATTAAGTTGAAGTTCTGTTCAGCCTCGCCATAACAAGGCAATGTCATGAAGAATGAAATACCCTTCGTTGTAAACTCAGCAGGATCAGCATGCTCAAACGTACCAGGGTGCATCATATTAGCGACGCTAAACAGCACTTTGCCGTTACCGGACAAGTCAACATGACGATGGAAAATATCCATCTCGCCATAAATTAGACCGTTTTGTTGCATACTTTCAAATAAAGCAGTACCAACAAATGGCTCTTCACCAGCACAGTGCACATTCAATACAATCACTTGCATTTCAGGTGCTGGCTTTGGCTCTTCCTTAGGCTCTGCAACGACAGGCTCACTAACCGTTTCGACTTGCTGTTCTTTCTCCGTAATATCAAACGCGGCGGGAATAGCGTCTTCTTCCACAGCGGGCTGGAATGGCTCTTCAGCTACTGTTGCTTGAACAACAGGCTCAACGTCCTCTTCTTTATCTTTTTCTGCAACAAATGAAGGGATGTCATCCGGCTCCTGCTGCGTCTGTTTGACTTCAGATGGGCCACCGAATAACGGGTCAGATTCAAACTTGTTGTCGAAAGAATTCGCCATCCCAAAATCTGGCTCTTTGCGATCTTTGCGAATGATCTCAAAGTCATCTTCAGGAGCGGGAGCGAAGTCTCGTTCTTTCTCAACAAGATCATTTTTGTCTTCTTGGTCAACATCCAGCTTACCAAGTGGCTTGTTACCAAACTTTGCTTTGCCTTCTTTTTTACTGCTCCATAAACCATGAAACAGTAATGCCGCGATGGCTAATGCGCCAACAACAATGAGTACGAATCGCAATTCCTGCATTATTTACTCTCAATATACTTGTTTTTACTACTCGCAGTTCCTTGAGCAGCAACCCAAGTGCAATAAATCTGAATGATACGTTTACTTTACCAAAACTATATGTAGATTTAGAACAACTTAATGCAAGAAGTTCCGTTTTTTGTTGTGATTCTTGCCACGATTCCACTTAACAAGACGTCATTTGTCAGGGCATTGAAAGAAAAGTCCTCACAGGTACAATGAGTTTTCATTTACACGAAGCCAAAATAGACATGAAGCAAAACAATCAGCAGAGAACCGGGTTCGGTTATTTTCTATACGGGATACAATTGGCACTTGCCCCTAAAATCAGGCGCTTTGTCATCTTACCTCTACTTGCAAATATCTTGCTTGTAGGTGGTGCCATCTTCTATCTATTTTCAAACCTTAATATATG
>NZ_JADDYG010000236.1:106234-108713 GCF_015163535.1 Vibrio sp. OPT46
AAAAACAATCAGCAGAGAACCGGGTTCGGTTATTTTCTATACGGGATACAATTGGCACTAGCCCCTAAAATCAGGCGCTTTGTCATCTTACCTCTACTTGCAAATATCTTGCTTGTAGGTGGTGCCATCTTCTATCTATTTTCAAACCTTAATATATGGATAGAAGGCTGGATTGGGCAGCTGCCTGAGTTTTTATCCTGGTTAACTTACATTCTTTGGCCTTTACTCGCTCTGACGATACTCGCTACCTTCTCCTATTTTTTCAGCACGCTCGCGAACTTTATCGCCGCGCCATTCAATGGCCTCTTGGCTGAAAAAGTGGAAGAGTACTTAACGGGACAAAAAGTAAATGATGATGGTTTCACTGCCGTCCTGAAAGATGTTCCTCGCGTTTTAGCTCGTGAGTGGAGAAAGCTCCTTTACATTTTACCTAAAGCAATAGGCCTATTCCTATTATTGCTCATCCCTGCCCTTGGACAAACAGTAGGCCCATTTTTATGGTTTATCTTTACCGCCTGGATGCTCGCGATTCAATATTGTGACTACCCGTTTGATAACCATAAAATCCCATTTAACGACATGCGTTACAAATTGAAACAAAAGCAAGGTAAGGCCTATGGCTTTGGGGTATTGGTGTCTGTGTTTACGACGATCCCAATTTTGAACCTCATTGTCATGCCTGTAGCAATATGTGGTGCAACCGCTATGTGGGTCGCGGAGTTTAAGCACCAACGATAGTCGATTAGAGATTAAGGAAAGGGATCAGCGCCAGCTTTTCCCTTTTCTTTTATCAAGTTCTGGGCCAACCTAATAAGATATAACTTTTTAATCCTTTTCCCTTTTTTTCATACCGCATATTCTTCTATCCATATTCACACAACGTGTAATGAAGGAACATCACTATGAGCAAAATCTACGAAGATAACTCTCTTACTATTGGTAATACACCTCTCGTTCGTCTAAACAAAGTAAGTAAAGGCAAAGTTCTCGCAAAAATTGAAGCGCGTAACCCTAGCTTCAGTGTTAAGTGCCGTATCGGTGCAAACATGATTTGGGAAGCAGAGAAAGCGGGCCTTCTTAAGCCAGGTGTAGAGCTTGTAGAACCTACCAGTGGTAACACTGGTGTTGCTCTAGCATTCGTAGCGGCTGCTCGCGGTTACAAGCTAACATTGACCATGCCTGAATCAATGAGCCTAGAACGCCGTAAGCTACTAAAAGCACTAGGCGCGAACCTTGAGCTGACTGAAGCGGCGAAAGGCATGAAAGGGGCGATTGCTAAAGCAGAAGAAATCGTAGCAAGCAACCCTGAGAAGTACCTACTTCTTCAACAATTTGACAACCCAGCGAACCCAGAAATCCACGAAAAGACTACGGGCCCTGAGATTTGGGAAGCGACAGACGGTGAAATCGACGTATTCGTTGCTGGTGTTGGTACGGGCGGTACTATTACAGGTACAAGCCGTTACATCAAAGGTGAAAAAGGCAAAGCCATCACTTCTGTTGCAGTTGAGCCAGCAGAGTCTCCGGTTATTGCACAAGCACTTGCTGGCGAAGAAATCCAACCTGCCCCGCACAAAATTCAAGGTATCGGTGCTGGTTTCATCCCTGGTAACCTCGATTTAGACATTATTGACCGTGTTGAGCAAGTTACCTCAGAAGAAGCGATTGAGATGGCTCGTCGCCTAATGGAAGAGGAAGGTATCCTAGCTGGTATCTCATCTGGCGCAGCGGTTGTTGCAGCGAACCGACTTGCGGAACTACCTGAATTTGAAGGAAAAACAATTGTAACTGTCTTGCCAAGTTCCGGTGAGCGTTACCTAAGTACAGCACTCTTTGCAGGTATCTTTACCGAAAAAGAGAACCAACAATAATATGTGTTCAAATCAATTTTTAGTTTAAAAAAGCCCCGTTTAGGGGCTTTTTTGTTGATCCCTGCCCTACCTTTGGTAATATCAGGGTGTTTTATTTCTAGCTTCAAAATAAAGAAGCAGAACACAAAAAGGTTTCAAAGTGATTACGCACGCAAACAGTTGCGTAGTTACCAAACTTTTGACTAGTATCAGAACTGACGCGCTTTGAACTCTTCCCGTGCTAGCGCACAAGATGTAAAGCAGTTAAGCTAAAATCTGGTCACAAACTAACAAAAAAATACATTTATTGGGGTATATCACATGTACGAGAAGCAAGTAGAAATCACAGCAGAAAACGGCCTTCACACTCGTCCAGCTGCACAGTTTGTTAAAGAAGCGAAAGCATTCGACGCAGACATCACTGTGACTTCTAACGGTAAAAGCGCTAGCGCTAAGAGCCTGTTCAAACTACAAACACTAGGCCTAGTAAAAGGTACTCAAGTTACTATTTCTGCTGAAGGCCCACAAGCACAGCAAGCAGTTGACCACCTAGTTGCTCTAATGGACCAACTACACTAATCCGGTCTCCTACTCCAGAAGCCATTTTGTGAAAGCAAAATGGCTTCGTT
>NZ_JADDYG010000236.1:108723-109889 GCF_015163535.1 Vibrio sp. OPT46
TCAGCAAGCAGTTGACCACCTAGTTGCTCTAATGGACCAACTACACTAATCCGGTCTCCTACTCCAGAAGCCATTTTGTGAAAGCAAAATGGCTTCGTTGGAAATAGGCTCAAAACTAAGCTAAAACTATTCGTTAGCGCACCCATTATTCTCCCGTTTTATAAAGTTGACCAAACTTAAGGTAAGGCTATGATTTCAGGCATCCTAGCATCTCCTGGTATTGCAATCGGTAAAGCACTACTACTTCAAGAAGATGAAATTGTCCTAAACACAAACACTATTTCTGACGATCAAGTAGAAGCTGAAGTTCAGCGTTTCTTTGACGCTCGTAACAAATCTGCAGCTCAGCTAGAAACTATCAAGCAAAAAGCGCTTGAAACGTTTGGCGAAGAAAAAGAAGCGATCTTTGAAGGTCACATCATGCTTCTTGAAGACGAAGAGCTAGAAGAGGAAATCCTAGCACTTATCAAAAACGACAAGATGACTGCTGATCACGCTATCCACTCAGTGATCGAAGAGCAAGCATGTGCTCTTGAGTCTCTAGATGACGAATACTTAAAAGAGCGTGCAACTGACATCCGCGATATCGGTTCTCGTTTTGTTAAGAACGCACTAGGCATCAACATTGTTTCGCTTAGCGATATCAGCGAAGAAGTAATTCTTGTTGCTTACGACCTAACGCCATCTGAAACTGCGCAAATTAACCTAGACTACGTGCTTGGTTTTGCTTGTGATATCGGCGGTCGTACATCTCACACTTCAATCATGGCTCGCTCACTTGAGCTTCCAGCTATCGTTGGTACTAACGACATCACGAAGAAAGTTAAGAATGGCGACATGCTGATTCTTGACGCAATGAACAACAAGATTGTTGTTAACCCATCAGAAGCTGAGCTAGAAGAAGCGAAAGCGGTTAAAGCAGCATTCCTAGCTGAAAAAGAAGAGCTAGCGAAACTGAAAGACCTACACGCAGAAACGACTGACGGTCACCGTGTAGAAGTTTGCGGTAACATCGGTACAGTGAAAGACTGTGACGGTATCCTTCGTAACGGCGGTGAAGGTGTTGGTCTGTACCGTACTGAATTCCTATTTATGGACCGTACTGCGCTACCAACTGAAGAAGAACAGTACCAAGCGTACAAAGAAGTTGCGGAAGCAATGAACGG
>NZ_JADDYG010000236.1:109946-114415 GCF_015163535.1 Vibrio sp. OPT46
TCAAGCTGTGATCATCCGTACTATGGATATCGGCGGCGATAAAGATCTCCCATACATGGATCTTCCAAAAGAGATGAACCCATTCCTAGGTTGGCGTGCTGTACGTATCAGTCTGGATCGTCGTGAAATCCTTCGTGATCAGCTACGTGGCATCCTACGTGCTTCTGCACACGGCAAACTGCGTATCATGTTCCCAATGATCATCTCTGTCGAAGAAATCCGTGAGCTTAAGAAAGCGATCGAAGAGTACAAAGAAGAGCTACGCGCTGAAGGCCACGCGTTCGACGAAAACATCGAAATCGGTGTTATGGTTGAAACTCCTGCTGCTGCTGCGATCGCACACCACTTAGCGAAGGAAGTGTCTTTCTTCTCTATCGGTACAAACGACCTAACTCAGTACACGCTAGCGGTTGACCGTGGTAACGAGATGATTTCTCACCTATACAACCCACTATCACCAGCTGTACTTACAGTGATCAAGCAAGTTATCGACGCTTCTCACGCAGAAGGTAAATGGACTGGTATGTGTGGTGAACTTGCAGGTGACGAGCGTGCAACACTTCTACTTCTAGGTATGGGTCTGGACGAGTTCTCAATGAGCGGCATTTCAATCCCTAAAGTGAAGAAAGTAGTTCGTAACTCTAACTTCGCAGAAGTGAAAGCAATGGCTGAAGAAGCCCTTTCTCTACCAACAGCAGAAGAAATCGAAGCCGTGGTAGAAAAGTTTATTGCTGAGAAAGCTCAGTAATCGGTAGTACCAAGTAATTCAATACTTAATGGCCATTAGACGGCGAAAAAAGTCGTCTAATGAGCTATATTGGTATACTATAATTCGACAGAATAAAACCAAACCTTAGGAGCATGACACAATGGGTCTGTTTGACAAACTTAAGAAGCTTGTATCTGATGACAGCGCTGACGCTGGTGCTATCGAAATCATCGCGCCACTTTCTGGTGAGATTGTAAACATCGAAGACGTGCCAGATGTTGTTTTCGCTGAGAAAATCGTTGGTGACGGTATTGCTATCAAGCCAGCAGGCAACAAAATGGTAGCTCCTGTAAACGGTACTATCGGTAAGATCTTCGAAACTAACCATGCGTTCTCTATCGAGTCTGACGACGGTGTTGAGCTTTTCGTTCACTTCGGTATCGACACAGTTGAACTAAAAGGCGAAGGCTTCACGCGTATCGCTGAAGAAGGTCAAACTGTTAAAGCTGGCGACACTGTAATTGAATTCGATCTAGCTCTTCTAGAAGAGAAAGCGAAGTCAACGCTAACTCCAGTTGTTATCTCTAACATGGACGAAATCAAAGAGCTAAACAAGCTTTCTGGTTCTGTAACTGTTGGTGAAACTCCAGTTCTACGTGTAACTAAGTAATTTTTACTTAATCGAACACGAAAAAAACGCTGCCAATGGCAGCGTTTTTTATTATCTGACTTTTTTCTGAGCGATGGGCATCGCTGAAACCCGCTCAGCTAAGTAATCCAAGTGCCGAACTCGGCCTTTGCTTTGCCTGAGCCAATAACGCAGTTGTCGCATCTTGGAGCACTTGAGAACGCACCATTTCCGTAGATTCTCTTGCGAAGTCTGTATCTCTTATTCGACTCTTGGATTCTGTAACACTCCGATTCACAGTATTTAAGTTATCCACCGAACCATTTACACGGTTCTGAAAGCTGCCAATTTCACTTCGGTGCGAATCAACGTACTTAATTGCTGCATCAATCACCCCAACTGAAAGCTGCGCCTTACCTGCCGTCGACATATCGATGTCATCCATTGTGACTAATTGACCAGCGCTCACATCAAGCTCATCCGCTAAACTCCCATCGAGAACCACACCCTCTGGCGCCTTCATCGTAGAAGCGAAGAATTGCAGTTCGTTGTTTTCCGTTACTGAAGCATTCACTATCGATTGTTGAGCATTGATGTAAGTGGCGACCTGTTCTATACGGTCACCCAATTTGAGTCCAATGGATTCCGTTTGGGTTTGCCCTTTACTGTCTTGGTATTCGACTTTTAGGGTTTGGTTATCTTTAGTGACTCGCCAATCTTTATCGACCGCATCACCAACATAATGCTGCCCTCCCATCTCTGGGATATGGCTACGCATGTTACGTAACGTCAAAGAGATTGAATTAGCGTTCGCGCCAATATGGAAACTTTGTGAACCGTAAGATCCATCAAACAGGTTTTTATCCGCAAATGTTGTCGTGATCGCGACACGATCAAGCTCATCTTGCAGCGCTACGACCTCATATTGAATACTTTGCCGATCACTTGAGTCATAACTGCCGTTTGCTGCTTGAAGCCCCAGAGAGCGTAAGCGTTGCAATATGTCACTGCTTTCGTGCAATGCTCCCTCCGCTGTTTGAGAAACAGAAAAAGCGTCGTGTGCATTTCTTAAGGCGACATCAAGCCCTCTCGCTTGTACATGGAGAGTATTCGATATCTGTAAACCTGCCGCATCATCGCTCGCCGAGTTGATTCGAAATCCCGAAGTTAGGTTGCGTTGTGAATCAACATTTTGCGCAGCTGCTTGACTCAGGTGTCTCTGCGCCACCATCGCAGAAACATTGGAATTTAAAGAGAGCATCTAATCGATATGAATGCCTTATCGAACATACTGTCAGGACACATCTGAATCGTTATAGCCAATAAGCAAAAAGCCAGGGATGAGCCTGGCTTTGGTTTCTTGCTTTGTTAAATTGATTAACCTAGCAGACTTAGCGCTGAGTTTGGCGCTTGTTTCGCTTGCGCTAGAATTGAGCTTGACGCTTGCGATAGAATTTGTGATTTGGTCATTGCCGTCGTTTCTTTCGCGAAATCTGTATCTTTGATACGGCTCTTCGACGCATTCACGTTCTCGTTAATGTTGTCCAAGTTGCTGATTGCGTGGTTGAAACGGTTCTGGAAAGCACCCAGCTCTGCACGGTGGCTATCTACGTATTTCAGTGCCGCATCGATGATAGCAACAGATTCTTGTGCGCCACCAACTGAGGTTACGTCGATAGTATCTACCGTTACTTTTTTGCCTTCGCCCAGACCTAGTTCACCAGATAGACCGCCTGAAAACTCGACCTCGCCCTCAACTTTGTTGTTGCCTGCGAAGATTTGCAGTTTACCATCTTGGTCTACTGATGCTTTCACTAGGTCAGTTTGACCGTTAATGTAAGTCGCAAGCTCTTCGATATCGTCACCCGCTTTTGCGCTGATGTTGATTTCTTGCTCTTGGCCGTAGCTGTCCGTTAGGTTGATTTTTAGGTCGTTCTTACCTTCAGCAACGTTCCAGTCTTTACCTTTACCACTTTCAGCTTGGTAGCTCACACCGCCCATCATTTTGTTGTCTGAGCGCATGTCTTTTAGCTCAAGCATCACTGCTTCACCGTTATCCGCACCGATTTGGAACGATTTCGCACCGTGTGTGCCGTTTAGTAGCTTGTTACCACCGAAAGAGGTTGTTTCTGCGATACGATTTAGTTCGTCGTTGAGTGCGGTCACTTCTTCTTGAATCGCAACGCGCTCTGCTTTCGAGTTTGAACCGTTTGCTGATTGCAGAGACAAATCACGCATACGTTGAAGAATGTTAGTGGTCTCGTTCATTGCACCTTCAGCAGTTTGTGCAATTGAGATACCGTCGTTCGCGTTGCGAACCGCTACATCCAAACCACGGCTTTGTACGTTCAAACGGTTCGAGATTTGTAGACCCGCAGCGTCATCTTTTGCGCTGTTGATTTTAAAACCTGAAGACAAACGCTCCATAGAAGTTTGTTGAGCTGAGTTTGCGTTGTTTAGGTAACGCTGAGCGGTCATCGCTGATACGTTAGTGTTTACATTCACTGCCATGGTGATTTCTCCAATTGATTTTCCGGTGTAGCGGTTTCCGACGTCTCGGAAAACCAAGTAGTTCTCTCAAAGTTACTTTTATTAACGGCGCATGCCCTGTTTTCTTTAGAGAAAATTTTAGATTTTTTTGAAAATAATTCGTTTGGAGGGGTAATCGTGACAAAGCGGATAAAAAAGCAAAAAAACTTTCATTTTTCGCTAAAGCTTCTTTTCGAATTGTCGATACAGGCAGGTTTTGCGTTAAATTCGGGCAAGGCCATTCATCAGCCAAGCAAGGTCAATGCTAGGTTTGGCGCTTGTTTTGCTTGCGCCAGAATAGAAGTACTGACCTGTTGTAAAATCTGCTGCTTCACCATTTGCGTGGTTTCTTTCGCGTAGTCAGTGTCTTGGATACGACTGTTGGAAGCAGCTAAGTTTTCGTGGATGTTATCGAGATTATTGATCGCGTGATTAAAGCGGTTTTGATACGCGCCTAACTCCGCACGACTGCCATCTACCGTTTTCAAAGCATCATCTAAAATGCCGACCGCCATCTGAGCGCCACCGACCGTGCTAATATCAATACTATCTACCGTTCTATTTACGGTGACATACTTGCCAATTTCTAACTCATCAGCCAGG
>NZ_JADDYG010000236.1:114471-125661 GCF_015163535.1 Vibrio sp. OPT46
CCACCACTGAAGGTTGGTCCAGGGTATTTTATGGCGTCCTTGTGGGACATGAGTAACTGCAGTTGCCCCTCCTCATTAACAGACGCTTTCACTTTATCGGTTTGCCCATTAATGTAAGTCGCGAGTTCTTCTATATCGTCGCCAGCTTTAGCTTCAATACGGATCTCCTGCTCTTCAAAATTGTTATCACGGTAGCTGATAACAATTTCATTATTTCCGTTTTGAACCGTCCAATCTGAACTGACTCTTTGATATGAGCTCATTGAAAAGCTACCTAAAGATTCCGGCTGCATGGTCCGCAGGCCAATTTGTACCGCTTCACCAGCCGTTGCTCCGATTTGAAAAGACGATGTACCGAATGTGCCATTCAGCAATTTACGTCCGCCAAAGGAGGTCGTTTCTGCAATACGACTTAACTCATCATTTAAAGCAGAAACTTCTTCTTGCAGTGCAGTGCGCTCCGCTTTGCTGTTTGAACCATTGGCTGACTGTAGCGACAAATCACGCATACGTTGCATGATATTGGTCACCTCATTCATCGCGCCTTCCGCAGTTTTCATGATGGAAATGCCGTCATTCGCGTTACGTACCGCGACATCCAAACCACGCATTTGCGATTGCAGACGGTTGGAGATTTGCAGACCCGCCGCGTCATCTTTTGCGCTGTTAATACGCTTCCCTGAAGACAAACGCTCCATGGATTGGTTCAGCATGTCAGTTGCACTGGTCAAATGACGCTGTGCGACAAGTGCTGCTACATTGGTATTAACGGTGATCGCCACGAGACACAGACTCCAAATAAATTAAGGCTTTGGATACTTATCGACCAAGTAACAGAAAAGTTTAGTGTTTTTTGAAAAGAGATTGGAATAGAAATAGAAAACAAAAGCCCTCTAATTGGAGGGCTTAAGAAATAAAGTCTGAGAACTTACTTGATGGCTAGCTCTGCGAGCATTTCTTGCGAAGGAGCGAAAAAGTACGCACCTGTTACCGCTGTTGTGAAACGAAGCATTTGGTCTGTTTTACCATCTGTTACGCCGTACATACTTTCTAGCATCACTTTAATGTTATGAAGTGTATTGCAGTAAGAGATGAACAACAGACCGTGAGCTCCGGTCACCGTCCCGTATGGTAAGCTGTGGCGAACAATCTTCAAACCTTTACCTTCTTCTTTGATATCAACCCGACCAACGTGCGACGCAGCAGGAACATCTTCTAGCTCGATAGAGTCTGGTTTGGTACGACCAATCACTTTTTCTTGCGCTTTGACATTCAATCGATTCCAAGCGGCAAGGTTATGTTCAAAGCGCTGAGCCATAACATAACTGCCTCCAGCAAATGGGCCCTCTTTTACTAGAGCCACATCAGCGCGAGCCTCCCCTTTCGGGTTTTCTGTGCCATCAATGAAGTCTGTCATATCACGAGCATCAAGGTAACGGTACCCATATGTTTCGTCCACAATGGTGACATCTTGTGCCGTCTCTTCTAGGAACTTACGCAACACGTAAAAATGCAAGTCGTGACGAGTCGAGTGACAGTGAATCAGTACATCTACGTCTGTTGCTGGAGCAACGATGTCACCTTCGCCAAGTTGAGTAAAATCAATAAGCTCTTCTGGCGCGTCTACATTAAGGTGTTCCCAAAACGATTTTGTGAATGCGATAGAAAGCGTCAGCGCTGCACCCGGCTGGGTAATGTTTAACTCTTCCACCAACTTTGGTAGTGCTTTCAGTTTTTCTAATACGTTTTCACGGTTTTGGTTCACTTTGAGTTGAGTGTACAGTGCAAATGGCCCGGCTTCTGGCACGATCGCCGTTTGAGCTTGTGACATTGAGGTTTCCTCTATTACTTTGCCCCAGAGTGGGAAGTTATTGTTTTTAATTCTTTGAATGCTGCTGTTCATCGTGCGCCAATTGTGGCACATGAAAACAGTCTTTTACCCATCTTCCATTTAGAAGATAGATCATAAACCAAGCTAATAAGGTAATGGTAAGGGCGTTTGCCCAATTAAACACTCCATGTTCTAGGTACACATGATACATGGTCTGAGCAAGTTGAATACCGCACAAGATCAAAGTGATCTCGCGACCATAGCGAGTAATTCTGTTTACCCATCCTCTGTCGGGATGACGAAGCCCCATTAACCACATAAGAAGCAAACTTGGAATGCCCATCGCCAAACCTAAATACAACGTACTTGAATCTGGGTAAACAATAGCGAGTAGCTTACTGCCACTATCACGACTTACACCAGCCATGGCAAACACCACCCATGAACGCACAAGAAACATCCATCCCACCCATAAAATGATCGGCGCCTTTAAAAATCCATGAGCGTCATATTGGTCAAACGAATAGCGCACAACATCTTCTTCTTTATGTGATAAAAACGTCACTTTAACCTATCGTTTCAGAGTTGCAAGCCAACAAAGATGAGAACTGAAGTTCATTTCAGCACCTTACACAGGTAAACTAAACAAAGATTTACAGCGACGTTGATGAGAAACATGAAAAAAAGAACTCCTGCCACCCCTGTGCCTTCTCAAGAAACACAAGCCGAAGCGATGAGAATTGCTAAATCCACGCAAAAGCCCGGCCAAACTAAAGAGCAAACCAAGCTCATCGCTCAAGGTATCGAAAAAGGCATCGCGCAATATAAGAAACAACAAAAAGAGCGCAACCGCCAAGCCGATAAAGCGAAGAAAAAACAGCAACGTGAAAAACAACGTCAGCATGAAGAGATTATCGAACAAGACAATATCACCGACGATGCGCCAAACCATTCATCAAGCAAACTGCCTTGGACACTACTTGTCCTGAGCTGGATTGACTTTGCTGCTTACATAGTATTGGGGAAATAGCTAATGAAACGCCTGTTACTTGGACTTTTTGTCGTGCTTCTAACGGGTTGCACGATGCCTTCTCACCTTACTCATGCTCAAAGTCAAGATGTTCATATTCGCATTGACGCGCAATTCGACCCTGAGCGATGCGAATACAAAGGCGAAGTCACCGGAAGTGAAGGCCATTGGTATAACTACATTTTCATGACTAATGACGCGATGATGCAAGGCGCGATGAACGATTTAAAAAACAATGCAGCGGCTATCGATGCGGACACCGTTTTTATGGTCTCCCCACAAGATTTTATCACTTCATTTAGCGTGCTGGGTTCCGCTTACCGCTGCAATGGATGAGGCCTGAATATGAAAAAAGCCAGCAATTGCTGGCTTATGCACGAAATCCAAGACTGCTAGCGATATCTCTCTCCCGCTCTAGAACCCATTGGCTATCAAAAGGCCCCCAATCTGAAAGTTGATAATAGCCGTCATTATGACGTCGGCCATCTTGAACGAATATGAGTTCAATGCCGATCCCAGGTAACGCCTTGAGTACATCTTGAATAGTACGACGAGGCCACCCCGTTTTTTCGATCAACTTTGGCACATTCGGCCTTTCTAGGTTTTCCACCAACAAGGCCAAATATAGCCGCCTTGCAAAAACAGGACTCAATTCCATTGACACCTCCTAAAATTGTGCTGATTCATTATTTCGTTTTTGCTCAGCGAGGTGTTGCGTTTGATCAATAACTCGACTTTTCCATTTAATTTAGACGAATTTTTATTCGATTTATAGCGCATTCATCGTAAATAAGTTATGTGACATTAGTTATCTCAATCTATCTGAAAATATTTTCCACCGCATTTTGTCAGTTTGATTGCTTCTTGATAGGATGCTTTAACAGCCCAAATCACTTAAGTGCGTCTTAACCGCGCCAGTGAAAAATAGAACAAAGAAAAAGGAAACACTATGTCGATTACCATGTTTGGTATTCCCAACTGCGATACGATCAAAAAAGCCAAGAAATGGTTAGAAGCCGAGGATATTGCTTACGACTTCCATGACTACCGTAAGCAAGGCATTGATGCAGAAATGGTAAGTGAATTTTGTCGCGCTTTAGGTTGGGAACAGGTGCTCAATAAACGTGGCACAACCTACCGCCAATTAGCGCAAGAGCAGAAAGACACACTTAACGAGGAAAACGCCATCGCTCTTTTGGTAGAAAACCCTGCGATGATTAAACGCCCAATTTTAAAAGTGAATGATCAACTTCATATCGGTTTTAAAGCTGATCAATACGCTAGCATTTTCAACTCTTAAATAAAGGAATACTCAAGGATGACAGACAGTCCAGTATTGGCACTTGCTAAAGATCTGATCAGTAGACAGTCCGTAACGCCGGAAGACGCAGGTTGTCAGGATTTGATGATCGAGCGCTTAAAAGCACTCGGGTTTGAAATTGAAGTGATGGTATTTGAAGACACCACGAACTTCTGGGCTCGACGTGGTTCAGAAGCGCCGCTATTTGCGTTTGCTGGCCACACCGATGTGGTACCAGCTGGCAAATTGGAACACTGGAATACACATCCGTTTGAACCGACCATTATTGATGGTTACTTGCATGGCCGCGGCGCAGCTGACATGAAAGGGTCGCTAGCTGCTATGGTCGTTGCTGTCGAACGCTTCATTGAAGAAAACCCAGACCACAAAGGCTCAATTGGCTTTTTGATTACGTCAGATGAAGAAGGACCATTTATCAATGGTACCGTTCGCGTTGTAGAAACGTTGATGGAACGTGGTGAGAACATCGATATGTGTATTGTTGGTGAACCATCCAGCACCGACGTGGTTGGCGATGTAGTGAAAAATGGACGCCGTGGATCCATCACTGGTGATTTAACGGTAAAAGGAACACAAGGTCACGTGGCCTACCCTCACCTAGCCAGCAATCCAGTGCACGAGTCTCTACTCGCGATTCATGAACTCGCGACGACAGAATGGGACAAAGGGAATGATTACTTCCCACCGACTAGTTTCCAGATCCCGAATGTATCGGCTGGCACTGGTGCGTCTAACGTTATTCCTGGCGAGTTCCATGTTCAGTTCAACCTACGTTTTAGTACTGAGCTTAACAATGACGCAATTGTTCAGCGTGTTACCGAAACATTGGACAAGCATGAGCTGGACTACGACCTAAAATGGACATTCAACGGAGACCCATTCCTGACCGATACGGGCGCACTGCTAGACGCGGTTGTAGCTGCTGTGGCCGAAGTCAATGATACGAAGCCAGCGCTACTTACAACTGGCGGTACGTCTGATGGTCGTTTTATTGCTCGAATGGGAGGTCAAGTCGTAGAGTTAGGCCCTGTTAACGCTACGATTCATAAAGTGAACGAGTGTGTGAAAGTCGACGATCTTGAAAAGTTGACGGACATGTACGAAAACACGTTGAAACACCTATTGGCGAAGTAATCAGCGAGAACACAATGACACCAGAGCAACTCACCGGAATCACTGATTCCCATCTTCAATCCACACTAGTGGGGCAAAAGGCATTTATGCTTCACCCTAAAGTAGTCAATGACTTATTGAAGATGATTAATGCCGCAACCGAAGCAGGTTTCAAAATGGAAATCGCCAGTGGTTTTCGTGACTTTAATCGCCAAAAAGCCATCTGGAACGGGAAGTTTTCTGGTGAGTTGCCAATTCTCGACATCAACTCCCGCCCTTTGAATAAAGCAGAGTTAAATGACAAAGAGAAATTGATGGCCATTTTGCGCTGGTCGGCATTGCCCGGAGGAAGTCGTCATCATTGGGGTTGTGATTTTGATGTCTATGCGCGCAATTTATTGCCTGCTGACACAAAACTCAAGTTGGAACCTTGGGAGTATCTCGAAGGCCACCAGCAGGCGTTCTACCAATGGTTAAAAGCCAACCTTGGTCGGTTCGGTTTCTTCTTTCCTTATCAGCACGATTTAGGTGGCGTTTCGATTGAGCCTTGGCACATTAGTCACCGCGCTGTCGGGCAGCAATGCCTCGAGCAGTTGACGCTTGATGTACTCAGAAGCCAGTTGATTAAACAAAATCAGACCGACAACATTGCAGGGATTGACGTCATACTGAATAATTTGGATAACGTCGTTGCCAAATTTATTCACAATATCACGCCGCCGGAGGCTCTATGATAGAAATACTAACCAATCCTTGGGTCATTATTATTGTAGTGTTGAGCGTGGTCATTGGTAATATTGCCGCACTCAAATATACCGCAAAAATGAAGTTTGGTCAGATGGATAAAAGCCGTAAGAACGATTTAGATAAGCTGAACACATTGGATAAACAGCGCTACGCTGAAGAAGATAAAAACAAAAACGAGCCTCGTTAGTTACTCACCAGCTTCATCTCGACACATTTAATCTAAACATCAAAAAAGGGACCACTAGGTCCCTTTTCTATCATTAAGTAAACACGCCGCGTTAAGCTCGCTTTGTTTACTGCTTCACTGTTGCAGCCAATACAGGCGCTAGTGATTTCAAAAACTCTTCTTCTACTGGCTTGCCAGAGGAGTCGGTGATATTGATAGACGTACGGTTGCCTAAATCACCAAGTAAGAATGTGTACTTACCAGCGGCTAACTCCACTGGTTTAACGCCGATATCATTCCAGAATTCATCATCCGGAGATGCATATTTCGCAGTGATTGTGCCCTGAGACTGGCTACGCTCTTCAATCTTAAAGCCCATCTTAGGTAGAATATTAGGCAGACGTTGCCAAAGCATGTTGTATTGCGCACGCGCGATAATCACAGGAAGTCCGCTGCGGTCTTTACCCATTGTGATTGGGATCTGTTTAACCAACTCTTGCGCTTTACGCTGTGCTTCTTCACGCACTTCTTGATCGTAGCGAGCGGTGACCAAGTTCGTCATGAACACATTGTAGCGCTCACGGTTGGTCGCCGTTACTTCTTTCACTTGATTGCCTTCACGCCAGTCAATAATGCTCACCTTAAAGCCGTGTCGACCATTTGCTTCAGCGCGTACGATTTCATATCGGCTGCCAATTTCTAGCTCTTCATCTGGCGAATCCCAAGTCACCCATCCTGTCTCGATGCGAGAGTCTGTTTGGCTTTCAACTGGAATCTCGTTGGCCGCGACCATGTTTTGCACCGTTTGCCAAACTTTATCTAGTTCATCTTTACGAAGTAGCCAAAGTGTCACTTCACCATCACTACTGCGGTCCAAACGTGCACCGGGAATAAGCTCTAGGACTTGTTGAGGTGGACGAATGTCGACATCTTTACCGACACCACCAGCGTAGTTACCCTGAGGGATCTCGTAGTTAGGGTAAAACTGAGGCTGTGCACCCTGTGGGACATTCCACTCACCCAAATTGGGGGAGTTCAAATACTCGAAGTCATCTTTTGCTTGACGACGTTGATTGGCACCACCTGAACAGGCAGTCAATACGAATACAGCTAATGAACTTAACACTAACTGGCTTGAAAGCTTCATCTATACTCCTAAAACACCGAGGGCGCTTTGGCCCCCAGTATGAACTTCAATCCTAGTAACTCAATCTTAATAGCTCAATCTTAATAAATATGGGCGTCTGTTAGCGCCTGCTCGACGATCGGCTGCGATTTTTCAGAAAGCGTAGTTAAAGGAAGACGCAAACCACCTTCTTCAATCAAACCAAGCTTTTGCGCTGCCCATTTTACTGGGATAGGGCTTGCTTCGATGAAAAGGTTTTTGTGTAGAGTCATCAAGCGTTGGTTAATCGCTTCTGCTTCTTCGTACTTACCTTCACTTGCCAAATGGAACATGTCTGCCATGTCTTTAGCTGCAATATTGTTCGTTACCGAGATAACACCATTGCCGCCAAGTTTCACAAAATCCAGCCCTGTCGCATCATCGCCACTTAGTAAGATAAAATCTTCGCCACAAAGTTCACGATGAATTGCAATTCGTTCCAAATCGCCCGTTGCATCTTTTAGAGCCACGATATTATCAAGCTTTGACAAGCGTGCCACTGTTTCTGGCTGCATATCAACAGCAGTACGGCCTGGTACGTTGTACAAAATTAGAGGCACATCACTCGCTTCGGCAATTGCCTTGTAATGTAGAAACAAACCCTCTTGAGTTGGTTTGTTGTAATACGGTGTCACACTCAGGAAGCCAGCAATACCAGAATCAGCCAGTAATTTGCTAAATGTTACTGCCTCATGGGTAGCATTTGCACCCGTGCCAGCAATCACAGGGATGCGACCGTCGGCAAACTCAACAGTTTTATTAACGACCTTTACATGCTCTTCAATGGTCAGTGTCGCTGACTCACCTGTTGTGCCTACTGCCACAATACCGTCTGTACCCGCTTCAACGTGGTACTCTACTAGCTTTTGCAGACCATCAAAGTCTACTTCGCCATCTGCTTTGAATGGCGTAATCAGCGCTACGATACTTCCTGAAAACATGTTTATCTCCCTCATTTAACTCTTTCTGCATGGTACTGTAATGCGATTGAAAAACACAAGAGCGTAAACTCGCTTACAAAGTACAAATGAATGAATAATTACCAGTTGTTAGAGGTCTAGCAACTTAATTGCTCTATTTGGTTTGATTAACGGCAATATTGATAATCGTGTTGGGCTTTCGAGTGACTTTAGAATCTATCAGTGATTTGGAAAATACTGAAGAGCACAAGCAAGGAAAATATACTCTTTGGTCTTGTTAGCCAAGTCAGATCTAAGTGAATAAAACGGCCAGACAATAGGCAAGCACATCATGCAAACGTTTTGTTTATCCTGTAGCCTGCATTTACTGTTTATTTCCCACCGCTCCCCTCAACATCCTCCTGCTTTTTATAGACTAAAAAAGAACTGGCTCGATATTTCTTCGCAATATCTGTGCTAACATCTCTCTATTGAAGAAAGGACAAGAAGCTCATTTATGAAGCAACATCTGGTACTTACAGCAGTTGGAACGGACCGTCCAGGCATTTGTAACCAAGTCGTACAGCTCGTTACTCAAGCTGGTTGTAACATAGTCGATAGCCGTATCGCTATCTTTGGCAGCGAATTTACGCTGATCATGCTCCTGACTGGGAACGCCAGCAGCGTGACTCGAGTTGAAACGCAATTGCCCCTGCTTGGCCAAGAACATGACCTTATTACGATCATGAAACGCACAGCGGCGCACGAACTGCTCGATAACAGCTACACCATGGAAGTGTTTATTGAGTCTGAAGACCGCCCTGGGTTAACTGAAAAATTTACTAAGTTCTTCGCTGATCAGCAGATTGGTTTAGACTCTCTTAGTGCGCAAACCATCAGCAAGTCGAAAATTCAACTCGATTCTGACCAGTTTCACATTGCGATTACTGCATCTGTAAGCGCGGATTTTAATTTGATGCAGTTACAAGAAGACTTCGATGAACTTTGTAAGTCGCTCAACGTACAAGGTTCTCTGAATTTCATTAAAAACACACTATAAAGTAAAGGAAATCAAAATGAATACGCTGACAGCAGGCTCGCCAGCGCCAGCCTTCTCTTTGCTCGACCAAGACGGAAATACCGTTTCTCTTGAAGACTTTAAAGGCAAGAAAGTACTTTTCTACTTTTACCCTAAGGCGATGACGCCGGGTTGTACTACACAAGCAAAAGGCCTTCGTGACATCAAAGCTGAACTCGATGCACATAACGTGGTAGTACTCGGCGTAAGCATCGACCCTGTAAAGCGCCTAGGCAAGTTCATCGAGCGCGATGATTTAAACTTCACTCTGCTTTCTGATGAAGACCATGCCGTTGCAGACCAGTTCGGCGTTTGGGGCGAAAAGAAATTCATGGGCAAAGTATACGACGGTCTTCACCGCATTAGCTTTCTGATCAATGAAGAAGGCGTGATCGAACACGTGTTTAACAAGTTCAAAACCAAAGATCACCACGAAGTCGTATTAAACTACTTAAACGAAAACGCTTAAACGCTATTGTTTTTCTACAAACAAAAAGCCCAGCAAACTGCTGGGCTTTCTTTTAACCATCGTACCTTTGGTAACAACTACTCTTGTTCGACAGGTTCGTTTTCTTCCGTGCTTGGTAATGCATGCCATACGGCTTTGACTAATGTCGCTAAAGGAATGGCGAAGAACACCCCCCAAAAACCCCACAGCCCACCAAAGACTAATACAGCCACAATGATAGCAACTGGGTGTAAGTTTACTGCCTCGGAAAACAGAACAGGAACCAACACATTACCATCCAGCGCCTGGATAATACCGTAAGCAAGCAACAACCAATAAAACGGAGGCGTTAAACCCCATTGGAACAAACCAACGATAGCAACAGGTACAGTAACAGCCGCCGCACCGATATAAGGAATCAAAACCGATAGACCAACGGCTACGGCAAGCAACGCCGAGTAACGAAGATCTAAAAGGGCAAAAGTTACGTAGCTCACACCGCCCACGATTAAAATCTCTAACACTTTACCGCGAATGTAATTTGATATCTGCTCGTTCATTTCATGCCAAACTTTATTCGCCAATTTACGGTTTTTCGGCAGAATACCGCTTGCGATTCGCAGCATTTCTTCTTTGTCTTTAAGCAAAAAGAAGATAAGGAGTGGCACTAAGATCAAATATACCGCTAGCGTTGCAATGCTAACTAATGAAGCAAGCGACCCTTTGACGACACTTTCACCCAGCCCCAGTGCTTGGTTTTTGGCGTTCGTCACCACGGTTTCTACTATTTCTAAATTGGCTAGTTCAGGATGGCGCTCTGGCAATGTGACAATAAACTTTTGTAGCCCGTTGTACATGTTCGGAATATCGTTAATTAGATTACCGACCTGAGTCCAAATCGTCGGAACCAAGCCAAACAACGCAATTAACATTAACCCGACAAAGACCAAGATCACGATAATAACCGACAAAGTGCGCGGCACGCCCATACGACACATTTTGACAACTGGCCATTCAAGTAGATAAGCCAAAACGATCGCGACAAGTAATGGCGCAATCAAGTGTCCAAAGAAGTAAATGGTGATAAAGCCAAACAGCAAGATCGCGACGAGACTTACTGCGTGAGGGTCAGAGAAACGTCGTTTATACCAACGACTAACCATTTCAAACATCTTATGCGGATTCCTTATTGAAGACAGTCAATGTGTAGTGCTCTGATATAGATTGGCAATCAACCGAGTACCCTTGGGCACTAAGATAGTTCACAATGTCTCGTTTAGAGCTGTTGTCCACCACTTGAATGACAAGTTGATGATACTGCTTTGCTTCTCCTTGAAAGACCTCAGCAGCATGACGCTTTGCAAGTAACAGTGCCATAGGACAACGTTGCTC
>NZ_JADDYG010000236.1:125671-130382 GCF_015163535.1 Vibrio sp. OPT46
GTAGATTGGCAATCAACCGAGTACCCTTGGGCACTAAGATAGTTCACAATGTCTCGTTTAGAGCTGTTGTCCACTACTTGAATGACAAGTTGATGATACTGCTTTGCTTCTCCTTGAAAGACCTCAGCAGCATGACGCTTTGCAAGTAACAGTGCCATAGGACAACGTTGCTCACGCAAATCAAGTAACATGGATTCCATTGTATTGCTCTGCACTTATGATAGGGTTGTATTGTAACGGCTTTTTGAGCTGGTGCTAGCACTTCTGACATGATTTAACCACATGCTGAAATAGCTCGGATATAAAATAATTTACGAAACCAATTCATTTATTTCCGGTCTTACTGTTAGCTTATATCCTCACGGATAACCAAAACGTATGTGGCGCTGTTAATAGGCTCTCGACCTGTAACCACATGCTTATGTATTTTGGAGAACCTTGTAAACGTATGTTAAAACGCACTCGCTCGCTAGTTTGCTTATGTCTTGCTGCTGCCATCAGTTCGCCGACAACTTATGCCAATAGCATTGACTTGCCAGACATTGGCACAGCTGCTGGTGGCACGCTTTCAATAGACCAAGAGTTGATTTATGGCGACGCCTATATGCGTATGCTCAGAGCCAGTAAACCTATCGTTAATGACCCTGTCATCAATGAATATATTGACTCTCTTGGGCACAAATTAGTGGCCAATGCGAATGATGTAAAAACGCCGTTCCACTTCTTTATGATTCGCGACCGTAATATCAACGCGTTCGCGTTTTTTGGTGGCTATGTAGCGCTGCATTCTGGGTTGTTTCTTCATGCTCGTTCAGAAAGTGAGCTGGCCTCTGTTGTCGCTCACGAGATAGCGCACGTCACACAACGTCATCTTGCTCGGAGTATGGAAGAACAAGCACGCCGCTCTCCGGCCACATTAGCCGCACTTGCGGGGGCACTACTGCTTTCAATTGCCTCACCCGAAGCGGGGATGGCTGCAATTACAGCAGCAACCGCGGGCAACATGCAAAGTCAAATCAACTACACTCGTGCAAACGAAAAAGAAGCGGATCGCTTTGGTATTTCGACACTAGCAAAAGCCGGTTTTGATGTTCAAGCAATGCCAAGGTTTTTTGGCCGTCTTGCTGATGAGTATCGTTACGCGAGTAAACCGCCACCAATGCTCCTGACTCACCCTCTGCCTGAAGATCGAATTACCGATAGCCGTGCGCGAGCAAGAACCTATCCTCCAATGCGTGTTGTGCCTTCAATAGACTATCATCTAGCTCGCGCGCGCATTGTGGCTCGTTACGCTGGCATTGATGGACAAGCCGCCCTGAGCTGGTTTGAGCGAACTCAAAAGAAAGCCTCTGCGGACATTACACCTGCTTTTGATTATGGTCGAGCACTCGTGCATTTAGACAATAAACGCTTATCTCAAGCGGAACCAATTTTGAAAAAGTTACTGGAACAAGACCCAAGTAACCCGTTTTACTTGGATGCTATGACGGATTTATACATCGAGAAGAAGCAGCCAGAAAAAGCGACCGAGATGCTCCGTAAAGCGTTATCTCGTAACCCTCAAAATAAAGTATTAACCATTAACTACGCCAATGCGCTACTTGAGGACAATAAAAACGATCAAGCCACGCGAGTTCTTCAAAGATACACTCATGACTATCCTGAAGATACAAATGGCTGGCACCTAATATCGAAGAGCTACCACGCGCTAGGGCGTAGCGATGAAGAATTGGCTGCTCGAGCGGAAATTTTGGCATTGCGAGCAAATTGGAATAAAGCGATTCAATATTATAGTGAAGCAAGTAAAATGGCCAAGTTGGGCAGCTTAGAGCAAGCGCGATACGATGCCCGTATCGACCAACTCATGATCCAAAGAGATCGATTCATGGCATTACAATAACGAAATGGAGAAAACCATGTCAGTCGTGATTTATCACAACCCTCGTTGCTCAAAGAGCCGTCAAACACTTGAACTACTTGAGCAAAATGGTGTTACACCGGAAGTCGTCAAATACCTAGACACACCACTTAACGTGGATGAACTAAAAGCGCTGTACGCCCAGCTTGGCTTTTCATCTGTACGTGAAATGATGCGCACTAAAGAAAGTGAATATAAAGAGCTTGGCTTAGGCGAAGACTCCGTCAGCGATGAGCAATTATTCGAAGCAATGGCGAAAAATCCAAAGTTGTTTGAACGTCCGGTAGTCGTTGCTAACGGCAAAGCAAAAATTGGTCGCCCACCAGAGCAAGTGTTGGATATTTTATAAATGGATTGCCAGATCCTTATTTTGTATTTCAGCCGTCATGGCTCGACAAAACAACTGGCAAGACAAATAGCAAGAGGAGTCGAATCGACTCCTCAATGCCAAGCAGTTTTGCGTACAGTTGAAGAATTGTCACCTCACTCACACTCCCCTTCTGATCCAATTGTTACTCTAGAGGAACTGAAAACGTGCGACGGTCTAGCGTTTGGCAGTCCCGTCTGGTTTGGCAACATGGCAGCGCCTTTAAAGCACTTCTGGGATCAGACTACATCTTTATGGGTCAGTGGTGACTTAATCGATAAGCCTGCTTGTGTCTTTGCCTCTTCGTCCTCGATGCATGGTGGTCAAGAAACAACGTTACAAAGCATGATGACCCCTTTATTGCATCACGGGATGATGGTTTTGGGCATTCCTTATTCCGAGCCAGAGTTACACACTACGCAGTCCGGAGGCACTCCGTATGGCGCCAGCAGTGTAGGCCATGAGGCAACCCTAAGCAGTGAAGAGATTCGCCTGACACAACAATTAGGCAAAAGGCTGGCAACTGCAGCGTTAAAACTAAAAGTCTGTTAGTAAAATCAAGGATAGTTAATCGATGTCTGACTCTTTAGACCAAACACCACTCGGTACACAGGCTAAAACCTATCGTTACCTGGCTTTATTTGGCAACTTAGCCTTATTAGCCTGGGTCGCTATTTGGCAGCTTGCGTTATCCCCTCACCCTCACCTCAGCAGCACAACACTTGCTATTGCTTGGTGTATTCCGCTACTACTTCCGTTGCCTGGTATTTTAGCTGGTAAGCCTTACACTCATGCTTGGGCTAACTTTGTTCTTATGCTGTATTTCTTGCATGCTCTGACCATCCTTTATGTGGATGGGGGTGAACGCTGGCTTGCGGCAGTGGAACTGATACTGACTTCACTCGGTTTCGCTGGCAATATTTTGTTTGCTAGAGCGAGAGGCAAAGAGCTAGGTCTTAAGTTGAAACGCCTCTCTCAAGTAGAAAAAGAAGAAAAAGCGAAATTCAATAAATAACGCCAATTGCAGTCAATCACTGATCATTGGTTCGAATACGAATTTAGAAAACAAAAAGAGTCGCTATTGCGACTCTTTTTTATGCTTACCACATTGGTCTTTGATCCTTGCGTTTCACGCCTGGAACGCTACCAAGGAGATTACGATGCCGAGCGCCACTCGTAGATCAAGTCATACTGTTCTCGGGCAGGCTCCACAATCATCGGCTGAGTTGGCTGTGTTTCGTCACTTGCTTCTGCCACAATATCTACTGGTACTTCAGGCTGCGCTTCTTTTGGCGTCGCGGCGTCTTTTGCTTCATTACTCTGAACCAATGGCTCTTCTTCTTGAGTTGAAGCTGGGGCATCAACTTCACCTAAAGGATCTTCAAAAACCATTAATTGAGAAATAGAAGAAGCTTCTTTCTCAAAAGCTTGTTGTGATGCCAAAAGGTGGATGTTGAGCGTTAACTCGTCCCCTTGAACACGCTTAATCTCTGTACCCGCAACCGAATTAAGTTGTTTTAACGCATTCTCTAAACGGAAGAAGTCCGTGGCAGAGGTTACATTAAGGACTTTCACTGCTAGCGCTTTTGAAGACTTTCCTGAAACCACAACTGCACTCTTACTTGCATAGTAGTCTGCGATGCCATCCACCATTTCTGCAATAGCATTAGCACCTGATACAGACCCGCTACGCGGAGAACGTTGCGCTTCTACAATTCTCGTTGGCGACTGGTCGTAGAGTGTCCAACGAATTTGTTCACCTTGAGCCCGTACAACCAAAACGGCGTCAGCTGGGTAGCGCTGGCTGGCTTGACCAATTGGCTCAATAAAGCCGCCCCAAAGATCAGAGACATTAACACCGGTTACATCATCAAAATCCCCAACCGGGATAGTGATTGGTAGGCCTCTTAATTTCGCTGCGCTACGAAGTGCTGCAACATTTGAAGATTCAGAATGTTCCCACGCAATGTTACGATCGTAACCCTGTTCTTCAACCATCCAAACTAAAATATTGGCACGATTTGGCGACCAAGATGGCAATTGTGCTTGTGTTAAAAGAGAGCTGATTTGGTCGTTGTTAAACAACATTTTTAAGCTCGCTTTTCCATCAACCTGCCCATAGCTTAGTTGAGAAATGTAACGCGCACTTGAGCTAAGTGCCTTTTTAATCACTGGATTGCTTAAAGAGGATTGAGAACCGGTCGCTCGAACAATCACATCCTGCATACCTTGTTGACGAGCCAAAGACTCACCGTCGTTCTGCTCACTGTCGATAACCACTTCGGCACGATAGATATCCACCTGAGTTAATGCATATACTGGTAGGGACAACCAACCTATCAGTAAGAGAGCTAAATAGCGCATAGTTTTTATAATCCTCTGAACAAGAACCCGAATAATAAGCAACTATCAAATCTTGAGCAAGG